>CAXSIE010000001.1:0-2126 GCA_964237295.1 uncultured Flavihumibacter sp.
TACTGGACTGGTAAATTAGGAAGTGCAGAAGCTTATAGCAAAGCCTTGCAGGATGGCGTTATTGAACCCGCTGCAGGTAGTGCTGCTTCAACGCCCGGTTCTTTTAACAGCGCTGGCGCGGCAGTTGCGATGACTGCTATATCAGGCATGAAAAAGGGCGGTGAAGTGGAACTGATCCTTTACCAGAACGTAGCCATGGGTGATGGCAAACAAGCTAACAATCCCTGGTTACTGGAACTTCCTGACCCGATAACAAAAGCTACCTGGGATAATTACGTAATGGTATCACCTGTGTTAGCCAAAAAGTTATTTGACATAGATATCAAAGACCGGCGCCAGGCAGACAATTATGAGGTTCGTCCGGAAAAGCCGGAAGTAAAAATTGTTGCCGGAGGCAAAACATTTACCTTACCTGCGCTCATTATACCGGGGATGAATAACCAGACAATTGCCATAGCTGTGGGTTATGGAAGAAAAAGTGCCAGTGGAAAAATAGACGATACTAAAAAAAATATAGGAAGGGCCGCCGCCGGAGTAGGCCAGAATGTATTTAGCCTGGTGAACTTTAATGGTGCTACTATTGATTTTATTGCAGGCGATGTTACCATCACATCAACCGGCGAGAAATATAGAATGGCCATTACCCAATCACATCGTTCTTATGAAGGCCGTCATGAAGTAGTGAAGGAAAGAACATTGGAAGAATTCAAGCAACATCCTGCCGAAACACTTGAAGAGCGGGGAGAGGAATTGAAGCCCTGGGGTGGTTTGGAAAAATTCGATAAAGAGGGTACGTTATATCCTGAGAACATGTTGTCCCGCCCCGGTATCAAGTGGGGTATGTCTATTGACCTGAACAGTTGTATTGGTTGCGGCTCCTGTGTGGTGGCATGTAATGCTGAAAATAACATACCGGTAGTTGGTAAACATGAGGTAATGAGGGGCCATGAAATGCATTGGATGAGGATTGACCGGTATTTCAGCGGTGACCCCGATGACCCCGAAAGTGTTCAGACAATTTTCCAGCCCATGCTTTGCCAGCACTGTGAAAATGCTCCTTGCGAAAACGTTTGTCCGGTTGCAGCTACCAACCACAGTAGCGAAGGGCTTAACCAGATGATTTATAACCGTTGTATCGGTACAAGATACTGCGCTAATAACTGTCCTTATAAAGTGCGTCGTTTTAACTGGGCTGATTATACCGGTGCCGACAGTTTCCCCAATAATCAGGATCAAAGTACTATAGGTAAGCTGGATGATGTAGTATTTATGATGAATGACGACCTTACCAGGATGGTATTGAACCCTGATGTAACGGTACGCAGCCGTGGTGTAATTGAAAAATGTTCTTTTTGTGTGCAGCGCTTACAGGCAGGCAAGCTGAATGCTAAAAAGGCAAACCGCACCCTGGTTGATGATGATATTAAAACAGCCTGTCAGCAGGCTTGTCCGGCTAACGCTATAGAATTTGGTAATGTCAATAATAATGAAAGTGTTGTTAGCCAGTTAAGAAAAAATAATCCTTACCGTACTTTTTATGTGTTGGAACCGATACATACTTTACCCAGTATTAATTATATGGTTAAAATAAGAAATACTGATGTGCTGACAGCGGAAGAAGGACAACATAACAGGTACCCGGAACAAAAAAGCGCAACCAGTGAAAAAGCGCATTCATAGAATCGTATAGAAAACGGATTTTATTTTGATATTGGATAGTTGATAAAGCTTAATGTAGTATGGCATCAGTAAGATACGAATCGCAAACCAGAGAAGCATTAGTGATTGGTGATAAAAATTACCACCAGATTACTGAAGACATTATACGTCCCATTGAAGCAAAACCAAGCCGGTTATGGTGGATGGGCTTTTTAATAGCGGTTGGATTACTACTTTTTGGAGTAGTATCTGTGACCATGGAAGTAATATATGGCATTGGTCAGTGGAACCTTAATAAAACGATCGGCTGGGGATGGGATATTACCAATTTTGTGTGGTGGGTAGGTATTGGTCATGCGGGTACATTGATATCAGCCATTCTTCTTCTGTTCAGACAGGGTTGGAGAACCGGGGTTAACCGCGCGGCAGAAGCAATGACGATCTTTGCCGTTATGTGTGCCGGGCAA
>CAXSIE010000001.1:2136-33253 GCA_964237295.1 uncultured Flavihumibacter sp.
TGGCTGGCTTTTTTCATCCTGCCCTATCCTAATAGCCGTGGCCCTGTATGGGTAAATTTTAATTCACCACTTCTTTGGGATGTATTTGCGATTTCAACTTATTTTACTGTTTCATTATTGTTCTGGTATAGCGGACTGTTGCCTGATCTTGCTACTGTCCGCGACCGTGCAAAATTAAAATGGAGAAAGTTCATGTACGGACTTTTATCCTTCGGTTGGTCGGGAAGTACCAAACACTGGCAGCGGCACGAAAGTTTATCCCTGGTGCTTGCCGGCCTGAGTACCCCGCTGGTATTATCAGTTCACACAATTGTATCATTTGACTTTGCCACCTCGGTGATTCCCGGCTGGCATACTACCATATTTCCACCTTATTTTGTTGCCGGTGCGGTGTTTTCAGGATTTGCCATGGTGCAGACCTTGTTATTAATAACCCGCAGGGTATTGGGATTGGAAGATTATATTACTTTAAACCACATCGATGTGATGAATAAGGTAATTCTTTTAACAGGTTCCATTGTAGGGGTTGCCTATCTGACCGAACTGTTTATTGCCTGGTACGGGCAAAACGGTTATGAGTGGTATGCATTCAGTCAGAACAGGGCCAATCCTTTCTCTCCATATGGATGGAGTTACTGGCTGATGATGGGCTGTAATGTTCTCTCGCCACAGATATTCTGGTTTCGCAAAATGAGAAGGAGTATATCGGTTACCTTCTTTATGTCTATCCTCATTAATATAGGCATGTGGTTCGAACGTTTTGTAATTGTTGTTACATCCGTTTACAGGGATTACCTTCCAAGCAGTTGGGCAACATATTATACACCTTCCATATGGGAAGTGGGTTTTTATATGGGAACCTTTGGATTATTTTTTACCTGTTTCTTCCTGTTTGCTAAATTCTTCCCTGTAATTGCCGTTGCTGAAATCAAGCATATACTTAAGAAATCAGGCGAAAATTATAAAGACAAAATGGATGGAATCGAATCACAAAAAGCGGAAGTTTTTTACTCGGAAACACATAGTGCACATCATTAGTATTAATAAAAGAACCTCTTAATATGAGTGTAAAAAAATTTGTAGTCGGCTGTTTTGATAATGAAGATGTTTTATTTCCGGCAGTTAAAAAAGTACGTAAAGCTGGTTATAAGATTTATGATATTTATACTCCAATGCCCATTCATGGTTTGGATAGTGCTATGGGTCTTCGTGATACAAGCCTGCATACTGCCGGCTTTATTTACGGTATTTCAGGAACTATAACTGCACTTTCCTGTATGACATGGGTTTTTACATCAGACTGGCCTTTAAACATCGGAGGTAAACCTCACTTTGCGCTTCCGGCATGGATACCCATTACCTTCGAGCTAACAGTTTTATTTGCTGCAGTAGGAATGGTACTTACATTCTGTTATCTATGCCAGATGGCACCATTCGTTAAAAAGCATCATTTCCATTTGCGTGCAACCGACGACCTGTTTGTAATGGTAATAGAATGTACTGCTAAAACCAATGATGCGGAAGTAACCGGTTTTTTAAACAGCATAGGTTCCGTAGAAACGAATGTTCAGGAAGCGGAAACAGGCTGGTGGCTGGGAAGATATGACAGGGAAAGCAAGCCGTTTGAGAAAAAAGGAATAATAACAGTTTAAATTGAACGAACTTAACCACTACAGATGAAGAAGCTATCCGTCATATCTTTGGTTTTAATTACAGTTTGTGTTATTGTAAGCTGTAGTGACATAAAACGTACGCGTGGAAGAGAGTACATGCCCGATATGGCCTATAGCCGGGCTTATGAAACCTATGCCCCTCACGAAATGCTGGCAGCACAAAATATTAACTATACTGCCATGCCGGTTGCCGGCACTATTAAAAGAGGGGAAGTATTTCCATTTCCTATTCCCAAAGATACAGATGGAGACAGTGTTAATTATAAAGCTGCAAGACAGGTAGTGAATCCACTACCCGCTTTGGATTCCATTCAGTTTAAAGAAGCTGAAAGAATGTATCTTATAAATTGCGGGATCTGCCATGGACCTAAATTAGATGGTAACGGTCCACTTTATAACGGTGGTAACGGTCCATACAGTGCTGCACCAAAGAACCTGGTAGCGGATGCTGTTGTTTCTGTAATGCCTGAAGGGCAGATATTTTACTCCGTTACTTACGGTAAAGGCCAGATGGGTCCTTATGGTCCACAGCTGTCAACAAGCCAGCGCTGGAGAATCGTTCATTACGTTAAGTCAAAACAGTTAGCAGCCAAGAATGGCGCTACTGAAGGTACTTCAGGAAGCGGATCAGATTCAACAAGTACAAAAAAAGCCGGATCAGATTCTACTAAGGCTAAAAAATAAATGTTCATTAATCTTTTGATTATAAATTACTCAGAATGGCTTTAAAAGAACAATTTCAAGTTAGCAGCAGGTATAAAACCTGGTCTCTTTCTTTATCAGGCGTTGGTGTGCTGTCTATACTGATTGGTTATTTTGTTTACGGAACCGGCGATGAACATGCACAGGTTAGGTTCTGGTCTATGATGCTGCAGAACAGTGTATATTTTTTACTGGTAGTAAACGCATCCATGTTTTTTATATGCGCTACTACATTAGCGATGGGTGGCTGGCAGATGAGCTTCAGAAGGGTATCTGAAGCGATCTCAGTGGCCGTTATTCCTTTGGGAATTATTGCCTTTATAATTCTTATGTCCTTGGTCTTCGGTAATCAGCATCATATCTACCATTGGTTAACCCCGAAAGGAGATAAGATACTGGAAGGTAAAAGCGGGTTCTTAAATCCTACATTCTTTACAGTGTGGACGGTATTAAGTATAGGATTATGGATCGTACTGGGCCTGAGAATGAGGATGATCTCCAGGGAGCTTGACAACAATCCTATTCAATCAATAGAAGAAGGCAAAAAATATGTATTTAAAACAACAATATGGGCTGCCCTTTATCTTTTTTGGTTCGCGCTGACAGTGGCTTCCACAACTCCCTGGTTATGGTTGATGAGTATTGATGCTCATTGGTTTTCTACAATGTACAGCTGGTACACTTTTGCCAGCACTTTCGTAGCCGGCATTGCCTTGATAACACTTTTTGTGATTTATTTAAAAAATAAAGGCTACCTGGAACTGGTTAATGAAGAACACCTTCATGACCTAGGTAAATTTATGTTTGCATTTTCTATATTCTGGACCTACCTGTGGTTTTCACAGTTTATGCTTATATGGTACGCTAACATACCGGAAGAAACAGTTTATTTTAAGCCACGGTTACAAGGTGCCTACCAGGGAATATTCTGGCTAAACCTGATCATAAACTTTCTGGCACCATTGTTAATCCTGATGAAGCGAAATTCAAAACGTAGTTATACTACTGTTACATTCATGGCCGTGTTCATTTTATTTGGTCACTGGCTTGACTTCTACCAGATGGTGTTTCCCGGCCCGGTAGGTAATCATTTAGAATTAAGTGTTCTGGATTTCGGTGTAGCGTTAGGGTTTATAGGGCTGATCATGTTTGTTACCGGCAGGGAGCTTAGTAAGCATTCATTATATGCAAAAAACCATCCTTTCTTTAAAGAAACGATTATACACCATACATAACCATAACATTAAACAAAAAGCGCATATAGAAAAATTATTTAGAAACTTTGCAATAAATATTTGAAAGATAATGTCAACCATTTTTTTGATTGCGATCCTGTTGTTAGGCTTTCTGGTTACTTTTCAGATTGCTAAAGCCAGTGAATATGTAGGGATATTAAAAGGAGAGAAAAAGAATTTTGAACAGAACAATCGTATCAACGGGTTCTTAATGATAGTGTTCCTGGTAATGGGATTGGTGGGTGTTTACTGGTGCAATGAACTTTTCAGGGGAAGGATACTGGGTTTTCCAGCTTCACAACACGGAGTGAAGATTGATAACATGTTGTATATCACGATAAGCTTAACAGGTGTGGTTTTCCTGATAACTCAGGTTTTGTTGTTCTGGTTTGCTTTTAAATATCAGTATTCTGAGAAGAGGAAAGCGTTTTATTTTCCTCATAATAACCGGCTTGAAGTTATATGGACCGTTGTGCCGGCAATAGCTTTGACCGTACTGGTAGGTTTTGGCTTGTATTACTGGTACCAGATTACCGGCGATGCTCCGAAAGATTCCCAGATAGTTGAGATTACCGGGAAGCAATTCGGCTGGATATACAGATATCCGGGCAAGGATGGTATTTTCGGCAAAAAATATTATAAAAATATAGACGGAGCAAAAAACAATGAGCTTGGGATAATCTGGGATGACCAGGCTTCCAGGGATGATCTTGTTACAACCAGTGAAATGTATGTAATAGTTAACAAACCCCTTAAGCTGGTTATTAATTCAAGGGATGTAGTGCATGATGTAGGTTTATCCCATTTTCGTTTGAAGATGGATGCTGTTCCGGGCACACCTACTACCTTATGGTTCACACCTTTATTTACCACGGAAGAAATGAGAGTGAAAACTGGAAAACCAGAATTTGAGTATGAAATTTCATGCGATCAGATGTGCGGAAAAGGCCATTACAGTATGAGAGGGATCATTAAAGTGGTAACGGCGGATGAATTTTTCTTATGGAGAGCCAAACAAGTTCCCGCATATACCCAGGCAACACAAGGCTCTAATCCTGCATCATCCGGAAAAGATTCCGCAGCTGTAAAGACTACGGCAGCGTTGCCGGCATTGGAACAGACAAAAATAGCAGCAGCAACGAATTAATAAAATTAAACTTACAAGAGAGGCCAGCTATAAAAGATAAAATATGAGTAACGAAACCGAATTACAATTAAACCCGGAGATTGCCCTCCACGAGGTTCATCACGATGAAGAGCATCATGTTCATCATAAGGAAACTTTTATTACAAAATATGTTTTTAGCCAGGATCATAAAATGATTTGTAAACAGTTCCTTATTACAGGAATGATCTGGGCAGTTATTGGAGGTTCTTTTTCTGTGCTGTTCCGTTTACAATTAGCATATCCTGATCAAAACTTTCCATTTCTTGAAGATCTACTGGGTCATTGGGCAAAAGGTGGCAGGATAGCCCCGGAATTTTATTATGCTTTGGTAACCATGCACGGGACCGTACTGGTATTCTTTGTACTAACAGGTGGATTAAGCGGAACATTTGCCAATTTTCTAATACCGTTACAAATTGGCGCCAGGGATATGGCTTCCCCTTTTATGAACATGTTGTCTTATTGGTTCTTCTGGGCGGCAAGTGTAGTGATGATATCTTCATTGTTTATTCAAACAGGACCTGCAAGCGGCGGTTGGACATCTTATCCACCTCTGAGCGCTTTAGGTGCAGCTTCCGATGGATCCAAAGCCGGAATGGATTTCTGGATAATCAGTATGGCATTATTCGTTGTTTCTTCCTTACTGGGCGGACTGAACTATATTTCCACTATTCTTAATATGCGTACCAAGGGTATGAGCATGACTAGGATACCATTGACAATATGGGCTTTGTTCTTTACAGCCATTCTGGGAGTTTTGTCTTTTCCGGTTTTACTGTCAGGGTTTATACTTTTGTTGTTTGACCGTCATGGAGGAACAAGTTTCTATTTATCTGATATTTATATTGCCAATACCAATACTGCTTTACCTAATGAAGGTGGAAGCGCTATTTTATACCAACACTTGTTTTGGTTTCTTGGACATCCGGAAGTATATATTATCATATTACCGGCAATGGGAATTGTATCGGAAGTAATGAGTATAAACGCCCGTAAACCGATCTTTGGTTATATGGCAATGATCGGATCGCTGTTTGCCATTACCATCCTTGCCTTCCTTGTTTGGGCGCATCATATGTTCGTAACCGGTTTGAATCCTTTTCTTGGTTCTGTATTCGTTTTGCTTACCCTGTTGATAGCTGTTCCATCAGCAATCAAAGTATTTAACTGGATAACAACATTATGGCGAGGGAATATTCGTTTTACACCGGGAATGTTATTTTCAATAGGTTTTGTGAGCATGTTTATTTCAGGTGGCTTAACGGGTATATTCCTGGGTAATTCTACATTAGACATACACCTCCATGATACTTACTTTGTAGTGGCTCACTTTCATATAGTGATGGGAGTATCCGCTTTCTTTGGAATGTTCGCAGGCGTTTATCATTGGTTCCCTAAAATGTATGGTAGGTATTTAAATAACACTATGGCCTATATACATTTTTGGGTAACATTGATTGGAGCCTACCTGATTTTCTGGCCTATGCATTATGAAGGACTCGCAGGTATGCCCAGACGTTATTACGATTTTAGTCCTTGGATTTCCTTCAATAACTTCCAGGGTTTAAACAGGTTTATTTCAATTGTTTCCATGATAGTTTTTGCAGTGCAATTATTGTTTTTGTTTAACTTCTTCTATTCAATTTTTAAGGGAAGAAAAGTAAAAACACAAAATCCTTGGGGAGCTACAACATTGGAGTGGACCGCACCTATCCGTCCGGGACATGGTAACTGGGTTGGTGAAATTCCCGAAGTACATCGCTGGGCTTATGATTATGGTAAGGATGGAAGGGAATTCGTACCTCAGACAGAAAAAGTAGGTGTAAATGAAGTTAAACATTAAAAGGTACCGGTATCAGGGATAAAAGGCAGGTTTCTACAAGTAATAAAATGCCCTGACAATTATCAGGGCATTTTGCTCTTAAACAGGTTTAAAATTAAAAGACAGGAACTTAACATTATTAAATGAATGAGATTCACCAAATAAAAGCTAATCCTTACATATTGAAGCAACAAGACAATGTAATGAATTCGGGCTCCTTTACAGTTGCCAGTAAACTGCGGGATTACATGATGTTGGTTAAATTCAGCCTGAGTTTTATGGTCGTTTTTTCAGCGGTAATCAGCTATCTAATGGTTCCCGGGATTGTTGAGTTTAATGTAAAAATGATTTTATTGCTTTTTACAGGTGGCTTCCTGGTAACCGGAAGTGCTAATACCATTAACCAGATCACTGAAAAAAATACAGATGCTATGATGAAGCGGACTGCTAAACGTCCGATAGCTTCAGGCAGAATGAGTGAGAAAGAAGGATGGGCTTTTGCAATAATTACCGGAACTATGGGAATATTGCTTCTCTGGTATTACTTTAATGGGATATCTGCCGCACTGGCTGCCTTTAGTTTGTTCTTATATGCGTTTATCTACACGCCTCTGAAAAAAGTTAATTCTATTTCGGTTTTGGTGGGAGCTATTCCCGGTGCGCTTCCATGTTTGATCGGATGGGCGGCAGGTAACGACGGACTTAGCGCAGGTGGCTGGGTATTGTTTGCGATTCAGTTCTTTTGGCAATTTCCACATTTTTGGGCTATAGCATGGATTGCGCACAAGGATTACACAAATGCAGGTTTTAAATTGCTGCCATCAGTCCAGGGCCCGACAAAATATTCTGCAATACAGTCAATAATATATTCATTGTTTCTGGTACCCGTTGGAATTTTGCCTTATTTTTTTGGAATGAGTACATTTCCAAGCGTTTGGATTTTGTTGGTTGCAAACTTGTTCATGGTTTATCAATGTGTTAGGCTTTACAGGGAAATGGAGATAAAGGCAGCAAGAAGGGTAATGTTCAGCAGTTACATTTACCTGCCTATAGTTTTATTAGCTTTGCTGGCTTTTAAACTGCATAATTAAAATGTAAAAACTTTGATACTTTTAGAAAATTTATCAAATTTTGTTGGGTAAATTAAAGGTCTCGATAAAAACAAAAAGGTTATAAGTGTTATGGATATTGCTATGAATAGTGATTCACAAAGAAAAAAAATTCATCCGCATAAATTTACTTTATGGGTAGCCATTGGAAGTATTATTATGATGTTCGCAGGTTTAACAAGTGCTTATATTGTAAAAAGTAACCAACCAAAATGGCTCACATTTGAAATGCCACGCATATTTTGGTATTCAACAGCGGTTATCTTATTAAGCAGCCTTACCATGCAAATGGCTTTAAAGGAGTTTAAGGATAGAAGAATAAATAAATATCGTAACCTGATCACTGTTACACTTTTTTTAGGAATATTATTTATAGTGATGCAATGTCTGGGATTTTCGCAGATATGGACTACCGGGGTGACTTTATCCGGATCGGGGGCGGCACCGTTTATGTATGTGATTTTTGGGCTCCATGGCGTGCACGTTGCAGGAGGTATAATCGCTTTATTGATCATGTTCCTGAAAGGATTAAGTACTAGGAGAAGAAGCTATAATCCGGTACCTGTGGAAGTGATCAGTACCTACTGGCATTTTGTAGATGTTCTTTGGATTTATTTGTTTGTTTTCTTTATGTTTATACAATAAACCAGCGAAGTTTTTAATAAAAGAAGATACAATTTAACGTTAGTCAATTAAATTTGTGAACTACTTAAACAGACAACATGGCAACAGCAGTACCAGTAGAACAAAAGTGGTGGAGTGGCGGAAGAAGCCCTTTTAATATTGAGTATGGTAAATTGATGATGTGGTATTTTTTGATGAGTGACGCCTTTACTTTTGGTGCCTTCCTGATATCCTACGGAACAATCCGTTTCTCCAGTAATGACTGGCCCAGTCCGAACGATGTCTTCTCTTCTTTTCCTTTAATGGGACATACTCATTTACCCCTTGTTTTCGTAAGTTTAATGACGTTTATTCTGATAATGAGTTCGGTAACAATGGTACTGGCTGTAGCATCAGGACATAATAATGACAGGGCCGGAGTAATGAAATGGATGGTATGGACAATAATTGGTGGTATAGCTTTTTTAAGTTGCCAGGCATGGGAATGGACACATCTATATCATGAAGGTGCCTGGTGGGGAAGTAACCCTTTTCTGAATTTTGGCGGATCAAAAGCTTCTACCAATTTTACCAACTTCTTTTTTACAATTACGGGCTTTCATGGTTTTCACGTTTTTTCAGGTGTTATCATAAACATCATTATGCTGATAATGACCTATACAGGCGTTTTTGATAGGAGAGGCCATTATAATATGATTGAAAAAGCCGGATTGTACTGGCACTTTGTTGACCTGGTCTGGGTTTTTGTATTTACCTGTTTTTACCTGTTTTAATAACGACTTAAATAATTAATATATGGAAAACGCACAAACATTAGTACATCATGGACATGCAGAACCATCATTTTCAACAAAAGCTATCTGGAGAACATTTTGGATACTGTTAATAATTACCTGTATTGAGTTAACGATCGGAATGTTTATAGCGCCACATTTTCATAACCTGAAAATAATGTTTAATATATTGTATATATTTCTCACCCTTATTAAAGCTTTTTATATAGTGGCTGAATTCATGCACCTGCGTCATGAGCTTAGAAATCTGTTGATGACGATCCTGGTTCCACTATTTTTATTCGGCTGGTTTATAGGAGCTTTTTTATGGGATGGCAATTCTTACAGAAATTTAAGGAACAACTATGATCCTTATAAAAAAGAACAGAGCCAGATAAAAATTGAAAAGCATGAAACAGAGGCTAAAAAACCGGGAGAAATTGAATGATAATTAAAAATTAACAATAATAAGTAAATACTTTAAACCATCGTCACATGACGATGGTTTTTAATTGGTATAAAACTTATACCCGGAGAAAACGGAATGTAGCTATGAACAAGAAAGCATTATTGGCATTATGTATTGCTATTGTATTGCCCGTGATAAGTTATTTATTGGTTAAGTATTACAGTGATGATGCAGTGATAATGCCATCACGGTATTATGCTGATTCAGTTATTACTAAAATAACGGATGGCAAGGAAACAACGGATACAGCCTGGCATAAGGTTGATAATATTTCACTCACTAACCAATTAGGCAGGCAGGTATCTTTAAGCGATTTAAAAGATAAAGTGATAGTAGCAGATTTTTTCTTTACAAGATGTCCTTCTATATGTCCTACTTTAACCCGGAATATGAAAAAACTTCAGGATGCATTAAAAATTAAAGATGAGTTAAGGGGAATAGATTCATCATTTATCCAGTTCATATCATTTACCGTAGATCCAGAAAGAGATTCGGCCAAAGTGCTCAAAAAATACGCTGACAAGTTTGGAGTTAATCCTGATATTTGGTGGATGCTGACCGGTGCTAAAAAGACTATTTATGATTTTGCTATTAATGAGTTGAAACTGGGTTTAATAGATGGAGGAACAGTTGATTCTAATTTTATCCATACCTCTAAATTTGTATTACTTGATAAAGACAGGGTTGTAAGAGGTTATTACGACGGAATGGATAGCCTGGCGCTTAATAAATTGGCAGGCGACCTGATATATATCATGCTCGAAAAAGACAAAAAGAAAAAACGAGATCTTTTTAGAAAATAAATATTATGATAAAAACCGGAGGGCAGACATTTACTTCCCAAGAACGCACGAATAATATTCATCCTGAATTACCACCATCCGTTAAAAAAAATGACTCAAAAGCAGCCTGGCTTATTGGCATCTTTTCATGTATAGTGTTTGCACTTGTTGCAGCTTTAGGCAAAATCAAGTTAAGCATAGATTTGGGATTTGATACACATTTGTTTGCTAAAGTCAATGCAGTTATCAATTCAATGGTTTTTGTTTTGCTAATTGCAGGATTGGTTGCAGTGAAAAAAGGTAAATTCATGTTGCATAAGCGGATAATGTTTACAGCATTACTGCTGTCAATATTATTTCTTGTTTCATATATCTGTCACCATTTATTAACCGGTGATACAAAATACGGTGGTCAGGGAAGCATACGGTACGTATATTTCATAATTCTTATTACGCATATTTTTTTAGCTTCCGTGATTCTTCCATTTATATTGTTTACAGCTTACCGAGCTTTGATCAGTGAATGGCCTCGTCATATTAAGCTTGCAAGGCTTACCTGGCCTATATGGTTGTATGTTTCGGTAACAGGACCGATTGTTTACTTAATGATCAGTCCTTATTATAATTGATTATTTCCTTGAGAAAAGCTTCAAAGTTTAGCTGGTGTTAAGCTGATTATGAGATGACGTATCAAGTTGAAGTGGTTTAGACCGTAAGTCACATTAAGATTAACTTGACACTAGGTGAGTTTTTTAACTTGAAACTGATCTTTAATAAACCTGTTGAAATATTCTCCATGTGAAACGGCATTCATTAAACCGGTGTAATGAGTGTGGGGTACTTTAAAATACTGATATATATCACCACTGGTAAATTTTAACTCCAATATCTGCTGATCAATGTTATATCCTGCAGAGTGCAATGTGGAAGATTTTAAAAAGCTGCGGTGCATATTGCTAAAATTTAATTTAAGCGGTAACAATAATCAGTAATAAAAGGTGCGTTTAAACTTAAATCTTTCCATAATATATTTTTCATACCTTGAACAGGAATATAGCACCATCCAACTAATAACATATGAAATCGAGAAGAAACTTTTTTAAAACAGCCTCTCTCACTCTGGGCGCAAGCGGATTACTTCCATTTGTTAACAATGCCGCTGCGTTATCATTTTATAATCAAAGAGAATCAGATAAGGCCCTTCAATTGGGCATGGCTGGTTATACATTCGCGCAATTCAGCATTGATCAGACAATTTCAATGATGAACAGGGTAGGAGTTACAGACCTGTCATTAAAAGAATTTCATTTGCCCATGAATGCTACCCAGGAACAAGCTACTGAAGTAGTGGGAAAATTTAAAGCAGGAGGAATTAAAATTTATGCAGTAGGTGTAATTTATATGAAGGATAAATCAGAAGTGGATCGTGCCTTTGACTATGCCAAAAAAGTAGGTGTTAATCTTATAATCGGGGTTCCTGAATATGAACTGTTGCCTTATACTGAAGAGAAAGTAAAAACTACAGGAATAACTATAGCTATACATAACCATGGTCCTGAAGACAAACGATATCCCGGTCCGAAAGATGTATTTGACAGGATAAAAAACATGGATCCAAAAATGGGATTGTGTCTTGATATCGGGCATGCAACCCGTGCAGGCGCAAATCCGGCAAAAGCGGTTACTGATTACAAATCACGTATGTTTGATCTTCATATTAAAGATGTTTCTAAAGCTGCACAGGATGGCAAAGCTATCGAGCTTGGCAGGGGTGTAATAAATTTTCCCGAAATGGTTAAAGCGTTGCGCAAAATAAACTACCAGGGCAGGTGCAGTATTGAATTTGAAAAAGATATGAAAGACTCTTTACCGGGAATCGCAGAATCTGTTGGATTTTTCCGCGGCGTTATAAAATCAACTTAACACAAGGATAATTAATGACTAATCAGGCCTGGCTTGCAATTTCATATCATGCACATCATAAATGCAAATCGTTTTAAAATGTAACGGAACGAAATACTTTTGAATAATTTCACAAATTTTGTTCCTGCTGCGATTAAGATATACTTCATTCTTTTCAAGCAGCACACGGCTCTCGGAATACATCTTTTTTTGAAATTCATTATAAGCCGCTTCATTCTCAAACCGGAACCATCCTTTTTTATTGCTAGCTTCCAGCCTGTTAAGGTGTATTTCGTAGCTAAGTAATTTTGGAGATGGTAAATAAACTTTAAGCACAGAATCTGAATGCTCTATCCGAAGGCTGCTATCACCAAGATCTACACCGTATTTAGCCGTATATGGCGCAGATAAACGAACTGTGTTCTCAATAAAAAGCTTTTTAAAGTCATCGGTGAGACTGCCATCATTAGCAATATTGCTGCTTGTGGAGGTTGTAATACCGGTAACCTCAATACTTGCGAGTTCGGCAATATCACGAACAAACGAAAAATTTTGAATGATACCGGTTTGATTGCCCCGGTTGGTAAAAAAAGCGCCAACATTATATCCGATAATTACGGCAGCGATAACAATAATGAACCCTAAAAAATATCGCATAAGACTTGGTATTTTATAAGGCGATATACTTTTTTATAAAAGCTGTTTTGCAACGATTGAAAGCACCTTTACTAATCAATTAACTCCTTAACAGGATCCCAGAATAATAATTTAAAATCAACCACTTTGTCATTTACTACCTTGATGCCTTCTTTCTCAAGCAATTCCTGCATTAAGTCAGGCGTCTTAAAATGATGCTTGCCGGATAACATGCCATTGCGATTTACTACTCTGTGAGCCGGAATATTGTCCGGTGCAGTATGTGCAGCGTTCATCGCCCAACCTACCATACGTGCTGATAATTTTGTGCCCAAACAAACAGCAATTGCGCCATAGGTTGTTATCCTTCCTTTTGGGATCTGAAGGGCTACTTCGAATACCAATTCAAAAAAAGACGCTTCCCGCTTACCTGAAGGCTTAACTGTTGACAGTTGTCCGGTGGAACTAATGGTTCGTTTAACTGCAGGCATACAAGTATGTAAATTTTATTTTGAAGTTACACTAATTAAAAGGGTCTATAGCTACCTTCTTTCAAGCAGTTCACTTCTCCTGTTTTCAGGCACGTTTTCATAATCATATGCACAATGAAGACAGCCCCTGCCACAGCAAAATCCTCTGTTCAAATGATACACTTCGGTAAGAACGATAAATCCCTGTTCGTTATAATAAAAATCGGTTCCTTCAATTAATTTTTTCATAATCATTAATTCTTTCATGCAATTGATCATCAAATTCCGGCATAGCAGCTGGTGGTAATGAAAATCTTAAGTAATGTATCTTATTGCTTTGTGCAATATCAAGGCCTTCATAGTGGGTTTTAATGCTTAATTCCCGGTTAATAGAATTACTTGCATAAACATCTTCATTATCTTCATGCAAAATCAGTCCATACATTTCTATCACAGTTTTAGTGAAATCATATAAGTCCGGTGAATCGGTCTTTAAATGTATATTACCATCAGGTATTAAGATTTGTTGATAGAGCCGGAGGAATTTAGGATGAGTTAACCTTTTTTTTGCTTTAGACTTCCTTAAATGAGGATCAGGAAAGGTGATCCATATCTCTGATACCTCTGAAGAATTAAAATAAGTATGTATCTTATCAATATGGGTTCGTAGAAATAAAGTATTATTGATTTTAGCCTCAAGGCATTTTTTAGCTCCTATATAAAGCCGGTTTCCTTTAAGATCAACCCCGATAAAATTTCTTTCCGGATGAATTAATGCCAACTGTACCGCATACTCACCTTTACCACAGGCCAGTTCTAATGTAAGGGGATGATCGTTGTTAAAAAAACTTTTCCAATTACCAGCCATTTGTACCGGATACTGCAATACATTAGAAAATGACTTAATAGCTTCGAAACGCAGTAACTTTTTTTGACCCATCGGTTAGCAAAAGTAAAATTTGTATAGATTACACCTAATAAATTTTTAAAGTGTAAGACATCGCCGGTTCATAATTTTCCAGAGGTGCGATTTTTGATTGGAATAGTGATATAAATGTTCTTCTAACTAAAAAAATTTAGAATGCCAGATCAGTTTAATGAAAAACAGTTTTCTTTTAAAGCATGGATAGAAAAAAAAAGTTCAAACGGCGCTCTGAAATTGCACGTTCATGGTGAAGTTGAAGTAAAAGATGAAACATTGCTGTATCAGCTGGATAAAAAAACCGAGCAGGGTTATTTTCCTGAGGAACTATTTTTAGTGATAAAACCCGATCCTACGCCTGGAAAGAACATGGTTTCAATAAAATATCATGAAGATTTGCAAGATACCAACCAATATAAAAAAGTAACCATTCTAGCCCAGACGGAACAGGTTTTTGAAATTAATGAAATCGGCGTAAAAGAATAATATAGCAAAGTAATTGTAGTACAGTTAGGCATTTTAGCACATTTAGATTAACTTCATTTATCAGCTATTAAACTAATTGTAAACTTTATATATTATGGTAAAGACAGAAATTAAAGTAAAACCAGAATTAACTGAAAATGTTGAAACCTTTGTGCCATACTTACAAACCTTTGTGAGTAAAATAAACTACAACTATGGCAGAAAATTATCCCTCCATTCCTGGGAAGTAGATATTCAGGAAGATGATGAAATGAAAAATTTAAGAACAGTTGTTTTATCACTGCAATAATATATGAAAGTTCGCTTCGTAGCGGAAAGAGGAACAAAAGGGGAGGATAATGTGGAAGTTGCTTTGTCAGGAATAAAAAACCTTCCTAAATTTATAATTATTACTGCTGAAGATTTTACCACAGCTATTGGTACTGGTAAAGTTTTTATTGATAATAACGAATTAAAGGTGGAAGCAGATTTACGAGAACAGGAATTTCATCTTTATCCTACTATAGGTTTCGAAAGCCTTGTTGAAGATAATATTAATGGAACTGTTATAATAATAGAGTCAGAATTACAAACTGTTTCTTTACAACCTAATCCAAATACAGATAGCGAAATTAAGACCATCATTGAACAAATAAATAATGGAATGGCTGAAATCTTAGAGTAGCGTTCCATTATTTATTTTTTAACTTCTCATCAGGCCGGATCAATACCTTCTATTTCAGTAAATTTATAACTGGTGGGATGGGTAAGATCTTCCCACTGAATAAAAAGTATATCCTCTCCTACTTCCACAACCTCACCATAAACTAATTCATCATTGTCTGACTGATGCTTTACTCTTGCGCCTGTTTTGTATGTATTCTCCATAAGTTTTAGTATTAGTATGCAACACAAATGCCATTCAATTAATAAATGCATGAACAATCCTACTCTTTATATAATCCGATATTTTTTAATTAAACATAACCTAACTCAGCTTGATGCTGCCAACGGTATTAATTGCTTTATTATGAGTACTGTCATCAAACAAGATACCTTCTAAAACTACCTCCTCTTTGATAACACCGTATATATATAGAACGTACAGGTCGTTATGCAATTCTTCTGCAACAGTAAAGGAACCGGTAGTACCGCTTTCATTTTGTTCAATGGAACAGGTGCCGATGATATTAGTTCTGTTTTTATAATAAACGGTTATAACGGTACCGTTTTCAAGATTAGAGACAGGTAAATTTAAATGCAATTTAATATTTATCATAAATGATCTTTATTATGAATTATAGATTTATTGAAATTTAGTGAAGATTCATATAAAATCACTAATAACATGATAATACTTGTTAAATATTTTCCCGGTAAATAACATCTACCTGAGTCTCATCAATTTCGTCAAAAATAAAATCGGCATCGGGATTAAAATCTTCTTTTATTGCCTCAACGATGGAGTTTTCACCCTGCACTCCTGGTATTTCAATATTTAATTCAGTTGAAATAGTTACCATTTTATCTATTGCATCTTTTCTTTGAGCCGGGTTTAACTGAGAAAATTGTAACATTTTCATGAAATATAATTTAAGTTGATAATGGATCAATGTTGCATTGCAATAATAAAGATTATTAGTGTTAAGTTAAGCATGAAATCATGCATAAATGCTATCAGTATTCAGTTATCAGCAATCAGAAGATCAATGAGTGACCATTTCCTTCTGATAGCTATTACGTGTAAACACTTAAGATCAATAAGATCTTAAGGAGCAGTCAAGACATTATATTATGCTGAAATATTAAACTCACATAAATTTCGTTAATTATTAAATATCTATTCATGTCACAAAGAAACAATCCTTTTTCCGATTTACCGGTAACAAACCAAATGAACAATAATACTCCAAAAGCATATAATACAAATTTGTATGATCACCTGCAGCAGGGTAATGCTATAAATTTTGTTCAGGCTAAAGCTTTGGGAATCACACAACTTGATTCACATATTGCAGAGATCCGCAAAATCACCAATGTTTATTCGCGGACTGTAAGAATTAATACTGTTAAGTGCATGGAATATAGCCTGAATCCATTTGCATAGTTTTAAATTATTCAGGGCACATAATACTTCAATCGATTTTCAATTCCCTATCTTTAAACCTCTTTGTTATATTTAGAAGGTGTTTGTATATATATTGCTCTTTTGCAACAGCTCCTGATAGTAACGGTTTTCTATCTCTTGAATACTAAGGCACATTTTTAATACAACCAATAGTGTGGAAAAAAACATTTTCGTTTCAGGCATTTTGTTGTTTATTGTTTCAGTAACCTTTGCCCAGGCACCACCAAAAGCTATCAGTAAAAAACTTATAGAAATGGAGGTGGATATGCCTGATGAAACGCAGGAAACGGATCTGATGGAAAAGGGACGCTGGCAGGTTGAAACTGCGTATTTACATAATGTTTACAAAAAAGGTAAGCATTCTTCTGTTGGGCAGGGTCTTTTCAGGTATGGGGCGTCAAAACATCTTGAATTGAGGTTATTGGTGGAAGCCGGCAGCGAGCTTCAACGATATATTGAAGAAACAGTTCAAAGCACTTTTCCACTGGCAGCTTCTGCAAAAATTCTGTTGGTAAAAGATAAAAAAAATTTACCTGATATCAGTTTGGTTTCTTATCTGCAATTACCTTTCTATAATAGAAGCAAAGATAGAAAAGCTTATTGGTCACCTATTCTCTTACTTGCTTTTCAAAATAAATTCGGTGAAAAATGGAAACTAGAATACAACGCCGGAATTCAACAGGAAGCTTATGGTTCGCAATGGGCCTGGATAGGTAATGCATCTTTACATTATAAACTGATTGATCAACTGGAATTATTTACAGAATACTTTGCACAATACCGGCAGGGCGATAATCCCCAACATAATGTAGGCGGTGGTGCTGCTTACCAGTTAAACAATTACATTGAATTCTTTGTGATGGCCGGCGGTACGGTAGATTATGCTGAATCGAATCATTACTTCAATGGCGGAGTAGCGTTCAAAATGCCTTAGTGCAGGCACAAAGGAATCGCAAGAGCGTTAAGTATAATGTTGTTATGTAAGATATCCTAAGTTCGATAATCATATCAATTAAATTCCAAGCTTGTTTGTCTACTAAAGTTTCATCGCACATTAAGAATTCAATTGGATTGACTTAAGATGCAGATAGAACGGATATGTTTATATACACAATGTTTCCTGCCTCGGAAAGCCAACTTGTCAAAAAAAAATGCTATGAACCTTTAAAGAACAGTTTTCGTTACTTGCAGTGGCCAGATCAAAGTGAAGAATGAAGGGCCATAAAAATGTATTTTTGAAAAAAATAATCTGATTACGAGGTAGTAAAAATCTAATGGAGGGAAAAGTTTAGTAAATTAAAGTATGATAAACAAAATGTTGAAATGTTGCAGTATAGCGTAGCAGTAAATATCATCATGATTCTCATGCTGTTGGTTTGGAAACCATGCACGCTGCCTGCACCAGTGCTGAGCCAGGAGAAAATAGATTCCCTCGTTAAACAATTGGCAAAAGCTAAGCCCGACACTCAGCGCTGAGAAAAAACGTTCAGATATCCTGCTGTTGAACATCCTTCCGGCCGATGTTGCAGAAGAACTAAAAGAAAAAGGCAGCGCGGATGCACGTCTGTTTGAAGAGGTGACCGTTTTATTCACTGACTTTGTAAATTTTACTTCCATCTCTGAACTGTTAACGCCACAGCAACTGGTAGATGAACTCCACTATTGCTTTAAAACCTTCGACGAAATTATTACCGAACATAAAATAATAATTATTACCATTAAGAGGATTTCTCAAAACACTAACTCATCAGACAATTAAAATAAATCAATGGTGGTTGTGCAATAATAAAATCCACCAACTGACGGTCCACCCACGTATGAGTAATAATATTTGTTCAACAGGAGAAAAGCATTTATTAATCATTAAGACAGTGTGATAGTTTTGTAAAGCAGACATTGCAAATAATATTCCTGCATATTCTAAATTATTACTTTATTTCTGTACCGGATAAACTATAGAACAGGTATGATCAAGGCATCCACATTTGGATGCCTGCTTGCTTGATAATTTATAATCGTTACTTTGCTGTTGCAAGTTAGAAGAAAATCAGTGTTAGAATAATACTCAGATGGTTTTTAGATAAAGTCTTTAAAAAATCTTAATAAAAAGCTATGTCTTCAATAAGGCCCATACTTCGCATGTTTAATTATGATAAGGCTATTGAGTTTTACATAAATTGGCTGGGCTTCAATCTTGATTGGACACACGAGTTTGAAGTTGGGACTACTCCCAAATTCATGCAGGTATCGTTGAGAGATATAGTGTTGTACCTTTCGGAACATCATGGAGATGGGAGCCCTGGAATACATATAACTATAGAGGGTTTTGAAGGATTAAAAGATTATCATCAGCAGCTTATCGATAAAAAGTATAAATATAACCGTCCCGGGATAAATATTCCGGAATGGGACCCATCAACCATATCTGTTACTGTAATTGATCCTGTCGGAAACCAACTGACTTTCAACGAGAAAGTAAAGTAGTTTTTTAAGGGCAATGTGCATAAACGCTATGTTACAGAACTGTAAACATCTCATGAAAAAGAAACTGATAGTACTTGTTATTTTGATTGTAAAGCTTAGCGTCACTACAGCACAATCAAATGATGTTACGTTTCTCATCGACACTACTATTACTATCATGAAACAAAACGTTTATGATGGCGGGGTGATCAACTGGACCGAATTAAAGCGACAAGCGTTATTACAAGCTGCAAATATCACCAGCCCTTATCAGCTTGGACCGGTCATGAGATACTTGTATAAATCTATCAATGATTTTCATGGCGCTTTTTTCTACAAAGACAGCACGTTTCAATGGCAACATAACAAACTCGTAATTTCAGACAGTATATCTAACGAATGGAAAAAAGGTGTCGAAAGCAAGACCATGTTACTTGATGGCGAGATTGGGTACTTGCGGATACCTTCCATGCCGGTAGCAGATAAAAAAGATTTTAATGTTAAAGCTCAGAAGTTAAATGACAGCCTTTGTATCTTGCTGAATAAGCACGTAAAAGGAATAATTTTAGACTTAAGACTAAACGGTGGTGGCGCAATGCATCCCATGATTTTGGGCCTGGAGCAATTGCTTACTCCAGGACGGGTAGGATCGTTTCAAACTAAAATAAAGGAGGCCTGGTCTATTAAAGAAAATGGTTTTTATGTTGACACTGCCTTAATTTCAAAGATTAATCCAACCTGTAATATCAATGCCCAAAAGATTCCGGTCGTCATGCTAATTAGCCCGATTACCGGGAGCGCCGCTGAATGCCTTATAATTTCTTTTAAAGGTCGAAAGAAAACAATCTTATTAGGTTCCAAGACTGCCGGATATGTAACCGTTAATACCGGCATCCCAATAAATAATGAGGCATTCATTAATCTGTCTGTTGGTTTTAGCATGGATAGAAATGGAAAGGTTTATAAGGATGCGATTGAACCTGACATTCCTTTAATCACTACGGATAAGTTCAATGACATTCAAAATGATGAGAAGGTTAGAGCGGCTACAAAGTGGTTAAAACAAAATAGGTGATTGTTTCACCTAACTAAAACCGGTTGCAGAAAATGGAATGGCAATTCAGACCTTTAATTGAGCCAGTTTGGTTGGATGAATTGGACAACAGGTTGGAAGAGTCTATATTATTTCACAACTGTAGCTTCAATTTCAATATTCAATTCAGGAAAAGCCAGTGAAGCCACCTCCACAAGCGTACTTGAAGGTGTGCAACCCTGTTGGTTCATCCAGTTAATAATTGTACCATACGCTTCAAAAAAAGATGAAACAGATGTTGTATAGAAATTGAGCCGAACAATATTTGAAGTATTATAATCAGCGTGCTTAATAACATGATGAAGGTTATCCAGACTACACTTTATTTGTTCGCTCATATCGCCAGTTACAGGCTTTCCATCTGCATTTATTGCTGCCTGCCCCGAGCAGTATAAGGTTCCTGTGTTACTTTTTACTTCTATTGCTTGTGCATATCCAAAGTTGTTCTGCCACTGCCATGGATTAATAACTGTTTTTTTCATTGCTGTTGTTATTGATATAAAAGTATAGTGAAAGTTTAAAGAAATCTCTGGTGGATCAAAGTAAGTTAAAGAAGGTGTACACTGCTCCGTTACCGGCAATAACCTGTTTCGTTGTTGGTTTAAATTTTAAAATACTCACGTTATAGTTTGGCTAAAGTATGTTTAGCAGCATGAACCGTAAGGTGAATATTTACATCAGGCAAAATATAAAGAGGTTTAGACGGGTCGCCATAAATATTCATACCCCACTGCTTGCGATTTATATTAAATGTTGCTTCTGCTACTATTCCATTTGCGTAGGTGTTTACTTTTACCGGAAATGAAATGGAATGTGTTTGACCAATCATGCTGAAATCACCTGTAAGCATGTAATTGGCGTTTTTTACAGCACTTGTATCGGTAGTTGTGTAAGGTTCTGCTTTGGTAACATGAAACTTTGCATAAGGGTGCGTCACCAGATTAAAAAAGTTAGGGCTCTTTAAATCTTCAAGAAGAGTCTGCCTTACCGGGTCTGGCAAATCGTAATCCTGTATAGACGATATTGGAATTACAAAGTCGCCTCCGGTAACCTTTCCAGCACTGGTAGCAGTTAAAGCGCCGGTTACTTTAAAAGATCCTATGTGGAAATGATCGGGCGCCGATCCTTTCCATTCTGCTTTCGATAAAGTTTCATTAACGTTGTAATCAGTTTGTTTTTGATTTTTTGTACCGCAGCTTACGATTGATGTTGCAATTAATAAGAGTGCTAATAATTTTTTCATTGTTTAGTTTTTTAATTTTTATTTTTTGTTTGATGAAACAAATTTCATCGATAAACTCAATATTTTAAAGTGAACAATGAATGAATTGCAGAAATGGCTGCATAAACTGATAAAACTATGCACCGATATTCACTCAGGCAGCGTATTGCAGGCATTGTAAGAGTAAAGAAGTTTCTTATTACATCTGAAAATACGGTAAGAATTGCCTTAAAATTGCCTTTATTTCAGTGCTTATGTTGGTTGATAATTTAATAATAGTTACTTTCATTTCCAAGAAGAACAGGCCGGTATCACCTCAAAAAGCTTAATGAATATAAATTTAACCGAGAGGATATTAAGCATGAAAGTGGCAAGCTAATAATGCAAAAACAACAAATTAAATTTTGCTCATTCTTCAACCTTTAATGATCCATTTAATTATGATCTTCACATTCTAGTTTATGACTTTACTGAAATATGTGATGAGGCCTAGAGGAATATCTGAAATTAAAGAAGAATTCAACAAAGTTTAGATTTGGGCTAACAACAATTTGATTCCGGTTTATAAGGGAGATTACTCATTCTCATCAAGCGTATTCTGATTTTTTTAAAAACTTATTTTTATGGTTTGCAAAGGCTGCGGATTAGTGCTTGACAATAATTACATTTTTTGTCCTCAGTGCGGTGAGAATGCGCATCCTCATAAGCTGAACGTCAAATACATTTTTCATGAGTTTGTCCATGCTTTTACCCATGCAGATAAAGGCATCTTCCTACTTGTCAAATCGCTGGCAATTAAACCAGGAAAGGCAGCGATCGATTATGTGGAAGGTGATAGAAAAAAGTATTTTAATCCTGTCAATTTTTTATTAATAACTGGTGGTTTAACTTTTTTCCTTCGCAACAAATTGGGTTTTACTGGTAATGTTACCAGTAAAAAGATGGCTTTATATTTAGATCAATTCTTTCATCAATTTACCACCCCTGTAATTATACTTAGTATTCCACTGCTTGCCCTCTACTCCTGGTTATTTTTTAGATCATCTGGAAAAAATTATGCTGAAAACATGGTCATGAATATGTACATGATCGGAGAATATCATTTGTTTAGTACTATTGTGGTGGTTATTCCGTCTTTCTTTTTTCCTCAGACTGGGATACTTTTTACGGCTATTGGTTTTTTTGTAATGTGCCTTTATAATTACTTTACGGCGGTCCATTTCTTTAACCAATCCAAACAAATTACACTTTTCAAAGTGGTATGTATAGAATTTCTTTTTATACTTAGTTTTGGGCTCATAATGGGAGTTTCTTTTATATTTTACTTAATTCAAACAGGCCACCATATCAAAGAATTCCGCTAAAATCTAAGCATTCTAATCAGGTTAACAAAGATTTCGTTTATGCCAAGATTTATTAATAGTTGCTTTGCAAGATTCGAATGTATAATAGGTACTACAATTTTCCCTTCAGATAGTAAATTATAACTGCAATTTTTCTAAGCTGAAACTTACGATCGTGGAGGCAGGGATTAAAAAGCGGTCACCAACAACATCAACATTTTTCGAATTCGTCGTTGGGCAGGCTTCTCCAGGATTGCTTCCAGACCCGGAAATAACCCTAACGTAAACCGAAGATAAATAAGTCATTTCTTAAAACAGCTATAATCCTATAGGTATAAGATCACTTTAATAGTTGGATTTATTTCTCGCGTTGCATTGCAAAGGATATAATAACTTTTGTCGCACTAGTAAAAGAAAGTGATTCCAAGAGCGTGGCAGGATCAAATCCTTATCTATCTGATAAGTGTGATCGTTCCATACCTCTTAATTTTAGTTCCGTGAAAGTCTGTGCCTTCTGCTATCCAGGTAAATAGAGCGGAGCTTTGAAGGATGCCGTTCAGCCTGCCATCCCATCCATTGGAGCCTGGAGTAAAACGGTAAACGATACCGCCCCATCTATTGTAAATAGTAAAGTTTGTAAGTTCTCTAATCCCTATAAGAATGGGCCTTGCATAGTCATTGTAGCCATCCCCATTCGGAGTAAACGCATTGGGTACGTAAATATCAGCCGATGTATAAATTTCAACAGTCACATTATCTGAAGCTTCACAACCGGAAGCTGTTTTGGCGGTAACCCGATACGTGATGTTTTTGTTCAGCGTAGCCACCGGATCTGCAACATTTGGATTGCTGAGTCCGGTTCGAGGTTGCCAGTTGTATTGTATAAATCCGGAGTTGTTTACATCTACCGCTTTGAGATTAAATGGCTGATTGATAAGTACACTTGTATCATTACCTGCAAAAATCTTCGGAGTAGTTACGGTTATCTTCACGATATCCGGTTGCACAGATGAACAACCAGCGGCATCGGTTACGGTAAGAGAATATTCCAATGTAAAAGCGGGCTTCACCGAAACGGGATTTGAGCTGTGGCTGGCTGTAAGGTAGCTGGCTGGCATCCAGTTGAATGTTAGTCCGCCACTGCCTTCCAGCCTTGCATCCTCACCATAACATATAGCCTGGTCCTTTCCGGCGTTTGCGTGGGGCGCCGCTTTTACAATCACCATAACGGTGTCTGACATGGTACATTTTCCTGTTGTTGCAGTAACGGTATACCGGGTGGTTACAAGGGGCGCAACGTTCTGATCACGCAGTCCCGGATCATTGATGCCGGGGCCCGGGGCCCACTGGAACATTGAACCATTGGAGTTAACTTTTAAGGAAGCTGTGTTGCCCTCACAGATAGTAACCTGTGAATCAAGACTGAGTACCAGGGAATTTTTAAGGGGAATGATCACATCCATCGAGTCAGCACAGCCGTTGCCATCTTTTACCATCAATTTATAATTACCACTGGACAGGTTGCTGAATACCGGCGAAGACTGAAAGTTTGCTGATAGGATACTATAAACCAACGGCGATTGTCCGCTGGCGTTTACAACGGTTATGCTGCCGTCATTGTCTTCGCAAGAGGCAGCGGTAGCTGCGCCTGAAACCTTTGGCATAGGTTGTCCGCTTATTATAGCGTTAGTTGTATTTATTCCACCAGCAATATCTTTAACAGATATTGTGTACTTAGCCGCAGCCAGGCCAACAAAGCGGTTTGACATCTGGTAATTAGTGCCATCAATAGAGTACTTATATGGAGCCGTGCCACCGGAACCAGTCACTTCTATTTCACCATTATTCTGGCCACAAGTGGCATCTTTAGTTATTGCTGTTGTTGTAGTACAAGAACTGACTAAAGTTGTACTCATGCTTACAGTTAGGCCTCTAACGTCTCTGACCTTAACAAGATAAGTTTCTGCCTTTAGAAAATCAAACTGGTTGGAAGTTTGGTATGGCCCGTCATTGATAGAATACTCGTATGGCCCTTCACCCTTGATTGGAATGGCAGTTATGCTACCACCAGTATTACCGCAACCTGCAGCAACAGTTGTCAGCGAAAGCTGCATTACGCAATTATAGCTCAATTCAATAGAAAATAATCGAACAAAGCCAGTTAAATCTTTAATTCTGATAGTATATACCCCTGGGGCAAGATTGGTAAAAGTTGCACTGTCCTGGTAATTTATTCCATCCAGGGAATATTTCCTGGGTGGAATGCCCGGAAGCGGATCAACAACAGACAATCTGCCGTTGTTGCCGCACTTTGGAAAGCTTCCTGATACACGGATAGTATAGCCACAATTCGAAGCAAACAAGTAAACTGTCTCCGGTAATGTATTTCTGCATCCGTTCGCGTCTTTAACATACACATGGTAATCTCCATGAGTGAGATTTGTGAATACGTTGCTACTTTGATAAGTTAAATCATCGAGACTGTATTGAAAGGGAGGAGATCCTCCGGACATCATTACAGTCAGGATCCCGTCCAGTTTTTCACAAGAGGAAGGATCTTTTGTACTGAATGACGGGACAGGCGGAATAGAAGTGTTTGTTATAAAAACGTGTTCGCTTACGATAGTTCCGGTTGCGTCCCTTGTTGCAACAAGATATTCCCCGGGCTTCAAAGAAGTAAAGTTTCCATTGCTGAAACCCGCTACACCCGCCATTGAGTATTCATATGGCGGAACACCATTGGACGCGACAGCAGTAACGCTTCCATTATTCATTCCGCAGGCTGAAGTGTTAATAGAAGTTACAGTTAGCTTAAGCTGACTTCTGGCAACAAATGTCAGGAGCAGCAGCAGGATCAAAGGGTAAGGTTTCATGCTGAGGCGTAAAGATATTCTTTTATATTAACGTGAATGCCGGAATAGAATTTTATAAGCTATTGTTTTTCATTGTTATGCTGCTTGTAAGTAATTGATGGCATCAGGAATAAAGACATGCGATTTATGTTCAAGGTACTGATAAGCAACCAGAGCTGATAAGATGTTAGCCAACCCATGCAAGGGGTTACGATGACGCGAATGCTCCACATTGCATACAGTGGCCAGGATATCGTTAACCGATTCTATAACAGCGCGCTGTTTAAGCAGCCTGATATCACCCGGCAGCGCAGCTAAGGGTTTCATGTTCTTCTTTGGCCGCACCAACAGGTGAAGCCCTTGTTCATAGAAGGTAACAAACAAGGTGGTTAAGTACCCTTTATCTGCACTATATTTTCCTTGCAGACCTTTCAGTAAATAAGAGAGCACCTCTTTGTTGTTGTCAGCTGTGTGACCGGCTGTAACCAGAAAGTTTACTATCTCTCCCAGATGATTGATGACCAGGTGCAGCTTCAGGCCATAAAACCATCCGTTGCTGCTCTTGCCTTTGGAGGCTTGTTCACTAACTACTTTGTGGCTCTTTTCACGCTTGATGTGACAGACTTCCAGCTTTTTGGAATCGATAAAGTAGTGGTTTCATCAAATGAAATTTCGTGAAGATTACCTGATAATATATCTCGGCCAGCAGCTTAAAAGGAAGGAGCACCAATGTAAGGCGGGAAAGTGAATAATACGAGTGTTTGCGGGTAAGAATTGCGTAAAGTACCTGGTAAATTCTACTTACATTTCCAGCCACTTCCAAAATCCATGCTTCATGACGCCCAGAAAAAAGAACAAGCCGATCAAAAAGAGTACTATTAACCAGTACAGGGTGACGCGGGTGGGTGGATGACGGCGGTAGGACATCTATCAAAGTTTTAAGGTATTCACTAAAAGAGTCGGTTGCGGTTTGGTAGGATAGTGGAATTGGGGTGGGTGACTGGGATTTAAAATTAAAACTATTGAAAGTTTTGTGCTTGCTAATTGATTATTACATTTGTTTTCACTGTATCTTAATCTGCTCTTCCTTATCTATCTTTACTTTCCTGTAGAATTACGGTGTTTAATAATAATTCAGGGTTTGGCAAGGTTTGACAATATCCCTTTAATTCTGCTAAAAACCTGTTAGCGTTTATAGCTTTTTTCAACAGAAACGGACTGTCTAAATCAATTTCTGGTGGAAGACTAAGTAAACTATTATAAGGAAGATCCGGATTTTCCTACACAATAATGTATTTATTATAAAGGTAATAAAAGGATATATTTATATTACCAAAAAATATAAACATATTAAGGGCATATGTTTATAATGTAGATGTAATGTGAATAACCTAAATTTAGCTCTTAACAATAATAACAGATAAATGTAAATGTAAAATCAGTGATCATCTTACTTTTTGATTAAACTTTATTCGAACTACCTATGGCCAACGCAGAGCAGCTTGAAATATTGAAACAGGGGGTTGAGGTTTGGAATGAGTGGAGAGTAAAGAATCCTGAAATAGTTGTTGACTTAGCTAGAGCAGAATTGTCTTCCCTCGATTTTGAATAAATTAATTTAAGCAGAGCTTATCTGAGCAGAGCTAATTTTACAAGCGCTTGCCTGAAGGGAGCAGACCTTAGTAGTTCAGATCTTTCCAATGCAATTATGCATCATGTAAACCTTGAAAATGGAAATCTTCATAATTCGAACCTAATGGCCGTTGAATTAACTCGTTTAACAGATCCTAGCAGCATATCACATGAATTAGCTACTATAATTCCATTTTTAAGGACCACGCCAGTGTTGCCAATTAAATTAAAGGATCAACTGGTTACAGTATGTTTACTGACTACCAAAAAGCATACAACTGGGTCTTCCAACCCATGAGTACCCAGACGGCCCATCTTTTATAGCCGAACTATCCAGCATCATCGCCCCGGCAAATGAAACGGCTGAAGCGTTCAGGAGGAGAGAGTAAAAACTAGGAAGTGGGCAACCAACGGGCAACTATATAAAAAATGGTGTATTGATTGTCATTCAATCAAATACACCATTCAAATGCTGTAGAGGGAGGACTCGAACCTCCACGGAGTAGTTAGCCTTAGCACAAAGTTCAGTGGTCGACCCTGGTCGCTCCGGTATTGCTACAAGAACGGCTCTATGCTACGTTTATCCCAATTCCCCACCCCCGAGACAAGAGGGCATGTCTGCCAAAATTTCATCACTCCACATTATTACAAGCTGTGGGAGAAGGACTCGAACCTCCACGGGGCAGTTAGCTATTGCACAAAGTTCAGTGGTCGACCCTGGTCGCTTTTATATTGCTATAAAAGCGGCTCTATGCAACGTTTATTCAGAACCCCCACCCCCGAGACAAGAGGGCATGTCTGCCAAAATTTCATCATCCCACATTTAAATCAATGAACTGATTAGTATCAAAAGAATGCCTTCAACAGATAATCATGATGCAATATTAATACAACTACCCCGTTAGTTACAAAACATTCAATAAAGATTTTAAAACTTTAGTAAACGTCTAAGAAAAGGTATATTACAGTGAATATATTCTAAAAGACATCTTTATATGGCGGTTAAATTTAATCTTGACAAATTGGATATTCAAATTATTCATGAAATGGTAGAAGATGCGGAAATATCTTATGCCGAACTCGGAAAAAAATTGTTTGTTTCCGGCGGTACCATTCATGTAAGAATTAAAAAACTTCAGGAATATAAAATAGTCCGGGGTACAAGGTTGGCAGTAGATTTGAAGCAGCTGGGATATGATGTTATCGCTTTCATAGGAATTTACCTTGAAAAAAGCTCATTATACGATGCTGTAGCAAAGGAATTGAGAAAGATACCCGATATTGTACGACTTAACTACACTACCGGCAATTATAGCATGTTCGCAGAAATTATTTGTAAAGATATCAACAAGCTTAGGTTTGTTTTACATGATGAACTGCAAAAAATAAAGGGTATCGAACGAACAGAAACCTTTATTTCCCTGGAAGAAAGTTTTTCGAGAAACGTTCAGATTACTATGGATTAAGAATAGATACAGTAATATTCACAAACTTTCCAGGATATGTTAACTTTATGCGTAACCTGAGAATTAATTAAACCATATGAAACTATCAAAATATATTCTTTTATCAATTTGTATCATACTTTTCGCAGTAGTTGCTTGTCAAAAAAGTTCATCAAAAGAAGAATCCCTGGTGGTAGAAACACTGCCGCTGGCAAACGGGCATGTTGAAGCTGCCGCTCCCGGTCCTGATTTTCCATTAACGGTTACCATTAAATCTGCCATGCCTTCCGGTGGTGTTAAAATTGATGTTACGGCAAAACCTGATGGCGGTACTGTAGCATTTTTTTCATCTTCAAAAACTACCAGTACAGCAACAACAAGCTTTAGTATCACAGGCACTACCGCAGGCATTGTGTCATTGGTAGAAATTACCGTTACATCAGTTTCGTCTTCATCAAATAAATGGACAGGAAGCTATAAGTACTCGAGGAAGTAGTTGTCAGGTATGAGATGTTGGGTATGAGGTTTAGGCAAAGCAACTTACAACAAATATTGAAGATAATGTTATGCGAAGCAGCGCATGTCACTAATTCTTTGTCAAAACCTCATACCTCATACCTCATACCTCATACCTCATACCTCATACCTCATACCTCATACCTACTTCACATTCAAAGCGTCTCTCAAGCCATTACCCAACAAATTAAAAGCCAGCACCAGCAACATTATTGCAAACCCCGGAGCCAGGGCCAGCATCGGATTATGGGTGATAATAAAATTATAATTCTCCTTAATCATCAATCCCCAACTAGGTTGTGGCGGTTGAACACCAACGCCAAGAAAACTAAGTCCGGCTTCAATTACAATGGCAGAAGCGAAATTGGATGCGGCTACAACCAATACCGGGCCTAATATATTAGGAAGAATGTGCCTGAAAATGATGCGGCTGTCGGAAAATCCTAAAGCCCTTGCTGCTTCTACATATTCCAGTTCACGAACACCCAAAACCTGGCCACGCACAATGCGCGCTACACTTACCCACATCGTTAATCCTACTGCAATAAATACCTGCCAGAAACCTTTTCCTAATAATAATGTAATGGCAAACACAAGTAATAAAGTAGGTATGCTCCATATTATGTTTATCAACCACATGATAACATCGTCTACCCATCCACGGAAGTAGCCGGCAATGGCTCCTAAAACAATTCCAATGGTTAATGAAATAATAATTGCTATCAGCCCAACACTTAAACTTACCCTGATGCCCACTATCAGCCTGCTTAAAATATCTCTGCCATATTTATCCGTTCCCAACCATGATGTTTTGGTAACAAAATAATTATCTGCGGACTTCTCAAATCCGGATTTGGGAAACCTGATAATTTCGTAAACCCCTTCATCAATATATTTTTCAAAAATCACTGAATCCCTGGTTATATTATAGCCATTCACAGGAACAAAAATGTAAGCTTCCTCCTGTCCATAAAGCAAACGATGAATAAAACCGGCTGTTTTTACAGGTCCTTCTTTTTTTTCTTTCATAAACATTTGCCTCGATCCTGGTTTTAAACCGCCTATTTCTACAATCATCCTGTTTGCGTTGGGGGAAGCATCGGGTGCAATCAGGTAAGCGGAAATAGCAAGTAGCGTAGCCATCAATATAATGAACATCCCAAAAACAGCAGCTTTATTTTTCTTTAATTTAAGCCAGGTAGCTTTTTGTATGGAATTTTCGGGAGGTATCATTTTTTGTAAAGTACTGAATTTATATTATTTAACTTTCCTGCTTTTCCATTCGTAACTGCCAAACTTGCCTAACCATCCGGCTACAACAGTATAAATAATATGTAAGGGTTGCAAAAAAGGAAAGTAAATCATCAGGTGTTGCTGATTAAAGAATACAGATACTTTTCTAATAAAATAAAATTCAAAAATGGTTTTAGCTGCTATTAATGCAAAAAATACGAATACCCATTTAATGTTCCATATCCCGGCAAATAGAAATATAAGTATAAACAGGTTGATCAGGTAAACAATCAGCAATACACCAAAAATTCTTTTATCATTGTATTTATCCGCCTTGCTGGCCCATCGGATACGTTGATGAAGGAAATCTTTCCAGGAGGGGGCGGCGGCTGTGCTTACAATCGCAGCTTTTTCTTTCACAAAAAAGAACCGGTTCGG
>CAXSIE010000001.1:33267-39208 GCA_964237295.1 uncultured Flavihumibacter sp.
ATGCATCAATAACATGTCATCACCTGAGGCTATGTTGTCGATATCCTTAAAACCATCCACTTCATAAAATACTTTTTTTTCATAAGCGAGGTTGGCTCCATTGCACATTGAATGAAACCTGGAAGATACCGATGCACCGGTTATTCCCTGAAGCGTTAAAAAATCGATGCATTGAAAAACAGAAAGTAAAGAATGAGTGTTTTCTATTTTTACGGGTGCAGCTAAAAGTACAGCGTTACTGAGGTAATGATATTCTGCAAGGCACCTGATCCAATCGGGAGATGCATTGCAGTCAGCATCCGTAGTAACAATCAGGCTACCTTTAGCAGCAGCAATGGCAACTTCAATGGCTTTCTTCTTGTAAGAATTCAGGCGCTTACCTTCAGTATGCTCGGAAAGGTTGATAAGGGTTAAGTTAGATGCAGGGAAACTTCTTACAATCGCTTCAGTATTATCAGTTGAATGATCGTTTACAACTATAACTTCCAGCAACGCTGAGGGATAAGTTTGCCGGCTCAGCGATGTTAAGCAACGAGCAATATTCATTGCTTCGTTGCGCGCCGGCACAATCACCGTTATGGCTGTTTTTTCTTTCCATCCTGAGTATTCCGGCGACTTAAATTTTGGAATATTATTCCAGGCATAAAAATAATACGCAATGAGAATGCCATACAATAACAGCAATCCGGCAGTTATATAAAATAAGATAAGCATGCTTAAGTTGCTATCAGGGTTGAATCTATCATAAGTTTATTAACTATTTGCCCTATCATCCATTATAGAGTGCTATAAAAATAGCAACTTATGTTGTCAGAAGTTTTATAATTGTACAGGCATGTTTTTGTTGGAGTACCTGGTGTCCCGCACCATTAAGGAATTTACCGGCTCTTTTTGCCATGATTATGCGGTCATGCTTTCCGTATAACATTCTTACCGGTAGTTGTTTTTGTTCAATGATAGCACGGATCTCTTTAATATCCGGCTTGAATGTGCGCAGACAGGTCCAGCGATCGAAAAGCTGATTTCGTATGTTTTCATCTTCTATATAAGCATTGGTAAACTTAAATACACTTTTATTAATCAGTTTAAAGCGATTTGAAACTTTTAGCAGTGTTAAAAACCATTCAGGATTATTCATGGTGAAACGAAAAATACGATTACCTGCACGAGTTTGTGTAGCAAGCCAATACCAGAAATTAACTTTCATTCCATCGGGAGCAAGTAATACGAGCTTTAATATTTTATCCGGCATATATTGTAACAGGCTCATTGCAATTCTTCCACCCATGCTATAACCCATGAGTATAAAATGCTGGTTGTGTATGGGAAGCTCCTTAAATATATTCTTAAGAATACAAGCCAGGTCTGCTATTTTAAATGCTCTTTTTTCATTCCATTGTGTAGATCCATGAAACGGCAGGTCAATTGCAATTAAAGAAAACTCGTCAGGAAGGTATTTTATCAATGTTCTAAATGAAGCCGCGCTTTCTCCATACCCATGGAGGCAAACGATGTTTACCGATCCATTGCCATAATGTAAATAATGGATTTCAGATTGTTCATAATGTATAAACAGAGACGCCATATTTTGAAAGACAAAACCCGGTGAAGTACGCCACCAGGTTGCGAAGCACAAAGTAACACAAAATATGCTGTGATGCTTTGTAGCTCCGCAACCTGATGGCAATAATCAGCCTTTTGATTTTACCAGTTTCAATACTTTGAACGGTATGCCGTTAACATCAATTTTTAAGAAGTAAATACCATCAGTTATTGATTGGCGATTCTTTAAATTTATTTTTAAGGTGCCGGGCCCTGAGTGAATATTTTTAAAGAGTTCTTTATATACCAGTTTACCCGAAAGATCGTATAAACCCGCACTGATATTACTACTATTGCTGTTGTTATAATAAGCTATATCCAATGTTTGATTAAACGGATTGGGAAAGGCACTGACCGTTTTATTTGCTTCATTTGAAATGGAACCGGTAAGCCCTTGCGACTGTCCATTAGCCGATGTGTTGCCCGCCAACGAAGCTGTTGAACTGAAAGCTTCGTTAGGGATAGGCTGCCTGGCGAATCCCGGGCCGGTCCAGTATACCTGCATTTGTTCACCACCCGTTCTTTCAAAAAAGGTGATGGTTATGGGATATAAACCGGCACTACTGATATAAATATTATTTGATGCAGACACAGGCGCATGCAAGCCATCATTACTTACTAAAGCGTTTGCATTTACGCCGTATGGGGTATTGAAATACACCTTGCTGCCATCATCTGAAATGGTTTCGAAAGTATAATTACCGGCGGCAGGAATTTTAATATATCCTTCCCATAGAAAAGCATAATTGTCTGTTCTGTTTCTCGGGCTCATATCAACGTTGGCAACGGAACCGGATTTCACCGGCTGCAGTGTGCTAAAATCTGGCAGTGTGTTCCATTCTCCTTCATAATATTTGTATTTGAGGTTGCTGGCGATGGTACCTGCCCCATCTGTAAATGCTGCATTTGGTATAAGCTGCCGCGGGATACCTGGGCCTGTCCAGTAAACCTCCATTTGTTCACCACCATTCTTTTCAAAAAAAGAAATCGCAATGGGGTAAGAGCCGGCATTAATATACATGGAGTTAGAAGCCGATTGGGGCGGATGCAATCCATCATTACTAACAAAAGCAATGGCGCCTGCGCTGTACTGCGTATTAAAATACAGTTTGCTTCCATCGTCAGAAACCAGCTCGAATGTATAATTACCCGAAGATGGAATGGTAATGGAACCTTGCCATAGAAAAGCATAATAATCCGTTCTGTTTCTCGGGCTCATATCTACGTTAGCAACAGAACCGGATTTAACAGGTTGAAGCGCGTTAAAGTCTGGTAAGGCATTCCAGTCGCCTTCAAAGTACTTATAGGTAAAGCTGCCGGTTAAACCTGATTGAGCCGTGAAGGCTTCGTTTGGAATCGGCTGTCGTGAAAAGCCGGGTCCGCTCCAGTAAACCTGCATTTGCTCTCCACCATTTTTTTCAAAGAAAGAAATTGCTATGGGATACGATCCTGCAGCAATATTGATGGAATTGGAAGCCGACTGGGCTGCATGCAAACCATCGTTACTCACCAAAGCGTTGGCACCCGGGCCATAAGTAGTATTAAAATACAATTTGCTGCCGTCATCTGATATTATTTCAAAAGTATAATTACCGGCGGTAGGAATTTTAATATATCCTTCCCACAGAAAACCATAATAATCGCTCCTGTTCCTGGCACTCATATCTACATTTGATACCGATCCGGATTTAACGGGTTGCAGGGAATTGAAATCAGGAAGCGTGTTCCAGTCTCCCTCATAGTATTTATAAGTTAAACCGCTATTTGAATTCGGAGGCGCTGGTGTAGTAACATTAAAGATATTTTTCTCGAGAACCCTGTTAAAAAAAATCCGGTGGCCGGCATCAGTAATATGAACTCCATCCACCTGATACATATCCTGCAATGAATTATCGGGATTTGCAATCCCGTCCCAAAAATTAATGGCATAAGTGCCAAATTCAGAAAGAATCCTGTTTTTAATCTCGGCCATTTTATTCCTGACTTCCTGGGTTTTATAGGATTCGGGATCATTACGCGGTTGTGAAGTAGTGATATAACATGGCTTGCCGGCATTGTTAGCGGCTTGTTTAATAATTCTAAAACAATTCATTACTTCATCAACAGTAAAATAGTCATAGCCGTTAGAGGGATAATTTATCAGTACCACATCAGGATTGCCTGCTAGTCCTTCAGTGATATTGTTGTAAGGCCTTGGACTGTTTCTTGCCGGGGGAGGCGTGTAGTTCAACGGCATGCCTGAATAGATATTGTCGCCTGCTACCGCACGATTATCCACTGTTATGGGTAAGCCAATGCTCTGGTAGTATTTTTGTAACCTTGTTACGTAACAACTGTCAACAGAAGAGGGTCCGAAAAAACAGGTTGAAGTGGAAGATCCTAAAATCAGCAGCTTTCTTTGTGCATGAGAACATTGAATGAACAGCAAACTGCTTGCAAAAAAAATAACGCTCCTGAGTAAAATTTTTTTCATGTGGTAGATTTACCTGATTTAAAAAATAATGTCAAAATTCAGTTTGTATAGCAGGGTGAATCCTATGAATGGCTCCTTTTGCTGGATAGAAGGTTGAACTTTACAAGCAAAGAGGTTGCCAAGTGCTTGATTTAATTAAAAAAACCTTGAAACATGCATATTTAAAAACATTTATTATCTTTGATTGGTTGTTTAACTAACTATATGCCAAACAACCAATTTAAAAAAGGCGAGTTATACAGTTTTATTACAGGTAAAGCATCAACAGCAATAGCCAGGAGATTACAGAAAAAATTTAACCAGGCAGGATTAAATCTTACCATTGAACAATGGAGCGTTTTATATCATTTATGGAAAGAAGATGGTATCAGCCAGCAGGAATTATGTAATTCAACTTTCAGGGATAAACCAAGCATTACCCGGCTGGTTGATAACCTGGAGAAATTGAATTTGGTAAAGAGGTCACCTTCAAGGAATGATCGCCGGATGAATATGATTTTTTTAACAGAAGAAGCGAGGAAATTACAAGAGCAAAGCATGGAGATTGCTAATCAAACCCTTAATGAAGCGCTGGAACATGTTCCGGTTGACAAGATTGATATCTGCAAGGAAGTGTTACAGATAGTTTATGATAATCTTAAATAGGTGATTTTACCCTTTGGCACAGGAAGAAGCGGTTATGGGTTTGATTTACCAAGCAACTTGATAGAGGATCATGCGTAACTAACGTTAAGAGAATTTTACCATTAAATCATTCTTAAAAATTTATAATATATGAGTACTACTTCCCAACAGAATCTTACAGTAGATAAAGGAGCAGAGTGGTTGATAAAGGAAAGTACTCCTTTTAACACTTTTATCCCCGAAGACTATAACGAAGAGCAACAGATGGTTAAGGACATGTGCCTGTCGTTTTTGGAAAACGAAGTGCTCCCTGCCATTGACCGGATAGATAAAATGGAACCCGGATTAATGCCTTCACTGATGGATAAAGCAGGAGAACAAGGCCTGTTGTCCGTTTCCCTTCCGGAAGCATATGGCGGATTAGGAAAAGATTTTATTACTTCAACCCTGGTAAACGAAGGCCTGGGAGGTGGATTTTCCTTTTCGGTTGCCATCAGTGCGCATACAGGAATCGGTACATTACCAATTTTATATTTTGGAACCGAAGCACAAAAGGAACAATATATACCAAAACTGGGTAGCGGCGAATGGAAAGGTGCTTATGGTTTAACGGAACCAAACAGCGGCAGCGATGCATTGGGAGCCAAAACAACCGCTACATTAAGCGATGACGGAAAATATTACCTGTTGAATGGCCAGAAATGCTGGATCACCAATGGAGGGTTTGCTGATGTATACACCGTGTTTGCTAAAATTGACGGCGACAAATTTACCGCGTTCATAATTGAAAGAGGCTTTGAAGGCTTCACACAGGGACCCGAAGAACATAAAATGGGTATCAAAGGATCTTCCACCGTACAGTTATATTTCCAGGATTGTAAAGTGCCTGTAGAAAACGTTTTAGGTGAAATAGGCAAAGGCCATATCATAGCTTTTAATATTCTTAATATAGGTCGCCTGAAATTGTGTGCTGCTGCTATCGGCGGATCGAAAAGAGCCGCTAATACCACATTGCAATATGCTTTGCAAAGAGAACAATTCAAAACGCCGATAGCTGGTTTCGGTGCTATTAAAAATAAGCTGGCTGAAATAGCCATCAGGATGTGGGTATGTGAAAGTGCACTATATCGTGTTGCCAAATGGATAGATCTTAAAGAAGAGGAATTGGTAAACAGCGGCAAGCCGTTTAACGAAGCCTCACTTGGAGCTGCGGAAGAATATGCTATCGAATGTGCCATGCTG
>CAXSIE010000001.1:39222-46191 GCA_964237295.1 uncultured Flavihumibacter sp.
TTGGATTTTGTTGTAGATGAAGGTGTTCAGGTGCATGGCGGAAATGGTTATAGTGATGAATACATCATTTCAAAGGCATACCGTGACAGCCGTATTAACCGCATCTATGAAGGAACCAATGAGATCAATCGCCTGTTGACTGTAGATATGGTTTTGAAAAGAGCTATGAAAGGAAGACTCGATATTATGGGTCCGGCCATGTCTGTAGCTAAAGAACTGATGAGTATTCCTGATTTTGGTGATGGAGAAGATGCACCGTTTGCTAAAGAGCAAAAAGCCATTAAAAATTTTAAAAAGGCCATTCTGATGGTATCAGGAGCAGCAGTTCAAAAGCTGATGATGAAGCTGGAAAGTGAACAGGAGATCCTGATGAACATTGCTGATATGGCCATTGAAACGTTTAATGCAGAAAGTGCTTTGCTGCGGGCAATGAAACTTTCCGACCAGCGGGGTGAAGCATCCACTCAATTTGAACTGGATATGATGCGCACCTATCTTTATGATGCAGCCGACAGAATAAACAAATCAGGTAAGGATGCTATTAACGGATTCGCTGAAGGTGATGAATTGCGTATGATGTTGTTGGGATTGAAGCGTTTTACTAAAGTTGATTCTTTTAACAGCAAGGAGGCCAGAAGAAGAATTACAGCAAGATTAGTGAGTGACAATAAATATCCTTCTTAAAAGATAAACATTACCGGAAGCCTGGTAATTACTAAATAATTAAAAGCCAGATCAAGGCTCCTCGAATGAGGAGGGTCCGTACCCTGATCTATCCCGGTGTTCGCACCGGGATTTTGTTTTTAATATGCTTTCAGGTGCGTTTATAATTTGATTTACCTTCATTTTATGAAAATTGTTTTATTACTTTTTATATCATTACTGTCAATCGTATCGGCCGCACAGAATATAAATAAAAAGCCTTTCCTGGTGGAAACCCTGGGCAGGCTGCCTTTTCTTGAATACGGTTTAGGTGATGATCGTTTGGGTGGGGCCAAGATGACCTATCTGGATTCGAATATTGTTTTAAAAGTGGTAGATTCTGCACTTACGGATTATAAAGTGCAGCTTTCGAAATATCATTCAGGTTACATAGCAAAAGAAAGCGTGAGGATGTTGCCTGGTAAATTGGAAAAACCCTACCATCTTTCTACCAATTGGAAGGTTTACGGAGATTCCGCTTTTGATTACGTAACCATCGCGCTTGATGAGAAATTGCCTTATAAAAGCCAGCAACAGCTTAGTCCTTCCCGGATAGTAGTGGATATTTTTGGCGCTACCAGCAATACCAACTGGATCACCCAGCTTGCCACTAACAAAGAAATTAAAAATGCCTGGTACGAGCAAACAGAGGATGATGTGCTGCGTGCTGTAATTGAGTTAAAACACCAGCAACATTGGGGACATACTATCTATTATGATACAACCGGAACGCATTTAGTGATCCGTGTTAAAAGGCAACCTCCGGTTCTGGATATTAAAAAATTAAAGATAGCCATAGATGCAGGACATGGCGGTGATAACATTGGCGCCGCCGGAGTTACTTCAAACATTCTTGAAAAAAATTACACTTTATTAATAGCAAAAGAACTGCAGTCAACTTTAAAGAAAGCGGGCGTTCAGCATATTTTTATGACGAGAACAAAAGATACTTCACTTGGCATGCCGGAACGCATCAGTATGTTAAAAGAATATAACCCCGACTTTCTTATCAGCATACATTTAAATTCATCTTCCGTAGATTCTATCCGGGGAAGCAGTACCTATTACCGTTATATTGGTTTTCGTCCGTTAAGTGTTGCGGTTCTTAAACAGATGCTTACCTTAAAACTTAAGGAATATGGAAATGTCGGAAATTTTAATTTTGCTTTGAGTGGCCCGATAGATTATCCGAACTGTTTAGTGGAAGTAGCTTTCCTTAGCAATAAAGATGATGAAAAGAAAATTCTAGATCCGAAATTCCATAAGGCAGTGGCGGCAAAAATTTATGCCGGCATTATGGACTGGTTAAGAGGAATGGGAAAATAATTTACTAATGAGAGGCTATTTATTAAAAGATCAGGAAATAATCATTGGTGCCGAAACATTTATTGAAAGCGTTTCTTCAGAGAATGATTATGAAGTAATTTTTGAAGACGATTCGGACACCGGATATTTTTATGGCGCTGAAAGAAATAAAAATACAAACGAGCTCCGCATTTTAGACATGCTGCTGGTATATGATGTCGAAAGTATTGATGAATCTGAAAGAAATGTTACCCTTAATATTATCTGGTCTACTGACTGGACAAAATGCGGGTTGGTTCTTAACAACTATTGTCATGCTGTTTTTGATTTTGAAAATGCAGGTGGGTACAATCGTCATGAGTTTCCGCCTCCAGTATTATGGGATGAACGGGAAAGGAAACTGACTGATGAAATGGTAGCTGCATTTTTTGAATAACAGGTTGCCCTCATGCATTACATTTGCTTAAAATTTATCTAATGGCAATGTCTGAAAATCATTTTATACATCATGTATATTTCTGGCTGAATAATCGTGATAGTATTGAAGATAAAAACAGTTTGGTAGAAGGATTGAAGAAAGTAACAAATGTAACAACCATCAAAACATTTCATATTGGTAAACCTGCAGGTACAAACCGAGACGTGATTGATACCTCCTATGCCATTTCATGGCTGCTGACTTTCGATACCAAAGAAGACGAAGCGAGTTACCAGACAGATCCTATTCACCTGAAGTTTGTGGAGGATTGTAAACACCTTTGGAAAAAGGTAATCGTTTATGATACGGTTGATTTGTAAGATTGATTGTCTGAATAGGGATTCATCAGATTTATAGACGAATCCATATTCAGACAATTCAGGCTGTTACTAAGCCTTTCTTAAATCCGCCGCCGCCGCTTCATCAACGAACCAATGCAACGCGCCATTTACAGGTTTGATTAACTGCGAAGGATACTGATCCGGGTTAATAGGCCCCTCTAAAACCTGCTCCAGCGTTTTAGATTTATTTTTTCCTACAGCAAGAAAAGCAACCGCTGCAGATTTGTTAACTACCGGCGCGGTTACCCAGACCTGTTTTTCATGCACAATTTCTGTTCCGGGAAATAACGACAAAGTATGACCATCATCACCCATTCCTAATAAAACCAGGTCAAATGATGATTCCGTTTCATCAAAATAGCTGTGCAGGATTTTTTCATATTCCGCTGCCGAGGCTTCGGGATCAATATCGGTGCGCATTACATGGATCTGTTCTGCAGGAACAGGTAAATGATCTAACAAAGTATCATAAGCCATCTTTGCGTTGTTGCGATCATCAGTAAAAGGCACAGCACGCTCATCGCCCCAGAAAATATGCAGTTTTCTCCAATCGATTTTCTCCTTGTAAGGAGATGCTGCCAAAATAGTATGCAATTTTTGCGGCGTACTGCCTCCCGATAAGGCAATGGTAAACCGATTGTTTTTAGCTAAAACAGATTGAATATAATTACTGATCCATTCAGCCACAGCATTGCTTAGTTCTTCAGGATTTTTATAAATATGTAAGTTCAATGATTAATTATTAATGGTTAACGGTTAATCGTAGGTGTGTATAGAGGTCATTATTTTGTCCTAAAAAAGTTGACATTATATAACCCCGAAGGGGTGATATGATTATAGTAATGAAAGAAAATTCGAACTGAACCTCGAAGGGGTGACATGATTCTGCCAGTTAAAGACCCTATATGTCACCCCTTCGGGCAATGTCATTAAGTTAAGCAGTTCTTTTTAATTACAAGCACCAAGTGAAAAGTAAGCCTGGCTGTACATCCCCTCCTTCGGAGGGGACATTACGTCCGAAGGACATAATGGGGGTGGGTTACCGGGCAACATGTTACCGAATGGTAGTAGTTGTGCTTGTCGGTTAGCGTTTTGGATGGTAGTTACTGAATAGTTACAGTCAACCCACCCCCGTTTGGCCTTCGGCTCAAACGCCCCTCCCAGGAGGGGATGTACAGAGCCAGGCTTACTTTTCACCAGTGCTTCTTGTTGATCTTAACTTAATGACATTGCCCTTCGGGGTTCGCGTTTTGTGTTTGTAATATGCTATAATCATTACACCCCTTCGGGGTTTTCCTTATACTTTATAGCTCATAGCTGTTTCGATGGCTGTGTAATCCAGGACCTTCCATCTTTTGCGATTAAAGTTTCTGCTGCTTCCGGCCCCCAGCTACCAGGGGCATAATTTGGGAAGTCCGCAGGAGGGCCAGACTGCCAGTCATTAAGAATCGGCATGATAATTTTCCATGCAGCGGCTACCTGATCTGATCTCATAAATAATGTGGCATTGCCGGTCATAACGTCGAGCAATAACGTTTCATAAGCTTCAGGTTCATTGCCCTCAAAGGCATCCTGGTATCTGAAGATCATATCAACAGGGCTTAGCGACATCGATTGTCCGGGTTTTTTCGCCTGGAACTGTAAACGTATTTCCGTTTCAGGTTGGATGCTGATGATCAACCGGTTACCACTCCAGTGCTCCGCTGCTTCAGGCGGAAAAGAAAATTGCGGAGCAGGCTTGAATTGTATCGTGATAACGCTTGATTTCTGACGAAGCAGTTTACCGGTTCTTACATAAAAAGGCACATCCTGCCATCTGCCGTTGTCAACATAAAATTTAACGGCGCTAAAAGTATCGATCAGTGATTCAGGACTTACATTTTTTTCCTGCCTGTATCCCGGAACGTTTTCTCCTTTAATGGTTCCCCCCGAGTATTGGCCGCGGACAGCGTTGTCTTTTACTTCTTCCGGTTTGTAATGACGGATAGCGTTTAAAACATCTACCTTTTTGTTTCTCACTTCATTGGCATCAAATGAAACAGGAGCTTCCATAGCAACCATGCATATCAATTGCAAGATGTGGTTTTGAACCATATCCCTCAGGGAACCTGAGTTTTCGTAGTAACCGCCCCTGTTTTCCACACCCACCGTTTCGGCAGCGGTTACCTGCACGTGATCGATATAATTCCGGTTCCAGATAGGCTCAAACAAAGCATTGGCAAACCTTAGTGCTAAAATATTCTGAACGGTTTCCTTACCCAGGTAATGATCGATACGATAGATTTGATTTTCATCGAACATGGTGCTTAGCAGCTTGTTCAGTTCATTGGCACTGTCGAGGTCATGTCCGAAAGGTTTTTCTACAACGATCCGGGTACATTTTGTGTCGGCGCATATATTAAGCGGACCTAACTTACTCGCAATACCGGGTACCAGTTGCGGCGCAACTGCCAGGTAAAAAATTACATTGGGATGTTCGCCGAATTCCTTTTCTTTTTCATTCACCACTTCAGCGATCTGGCCATAAGCTTTTTCATCTTCCGCATCCATGTTCAGGTAACTTACATGCTGTGCATAATCTGCCCATTTTTCATCTTGCACGTCTTTACGCCTTGAAAACTCTTTAATTCCTTCCAGTAAAAACTGGTGATAGGTGTCGTTACTATATTTGGTACGGCCGATGCCAACAACACTAAACTTTTCGGGCATCCATTCATCAATAAACAGGTTATATAATGCAGGTGACAGTTTACGGTGATTAAGGTCTCCGCTGCCCCCGAAAATAAAGATCAGCGAGGAAGGCGCATGTTTATGATTTTGCATGTTGTGTGATTCTATATTAAAAATGTTCAACTTAATCCCAGGTAGGGATTCCATTCATGTTTTTATAATGCTATAAATGTTGTCTTTCCTGAATTGATTTTATGGTTTATCTGCTGTATGCATCCATTCCGTGTGATAGAAAACTCCTGTAGGGTCATCTACTCTCTGGTAGGTATGTGCACCGAAATAATCGCGTTGCGCCTGTATAAGATTTGTCGGCAGGTTAGCACTTCTGTAGGCATCAAAATAACTCAGAGAAGCCATTAAAGAACCGCTGGGATAACCGTGTTGCACAGCTTGTACAATAACTTCCCGAAGGTTTTGCTGTTTTGGCGCTAATAGTTCGGCGATACCGTTTTCCAAAAGCAGGTTGGGCAGCAATGGATCTTTTTGAAATACCTCGATGAAAATGTCCAGTAAAGAAGAGCGGATAATACAGCCACCACGCCAAACCTTCACTACCTGCTGCATGGGAATGTCCATTTCAAGCGCTTTGGAAGCTTTCTGTAACATGGCCAGACCCTGCACGTAACTCATCAGCGTAGCAAAGAACAACGCGTCATGAACCTGTTGAATAAAGGTTTCCTTATCAACATCAATTTTTTTATTGTCGAATGAATAAATTTTTGATGCGGCAACCCTTTCATCTTTGAAAGATGAAATATTGCGAAGGGTTACTGCCATATCGATAGTAGGGATAGGGCTTGGCAGGTCGAGAGCATCCTGGGAAGTCCATTTACCCGTTCCTTTTGAACCTGCTTTGTCGAGGATCATATCAACCAGCCTGTTATCGGTATTCTCATCTTTGAAGAGCAGTACTGCGGCTGTTATTTCTACCAGGTAGGAGGTCATATCACCTTTATCCCATTTATCAAATGTCGCCGCCAGCTCATCGTTACTAAGTCCTAACCCGTTTTTTAACATATCGTAACATTCGCTGATCATTTGCATGATGCCATATTCTATGCCGTTGTGAACCATTTTTACATAATGACCTGCAGCATGTTTGCCCAGGTAAGCCACACAGGGTACATCGTTTACTTTGGCAGACACTGCTTCCAGTAGAGGCTTAAGAAATGTGTAAGCTTCTTCTTCTCCGCCTGGCATGATGCTGGGTCCGGTACGTGCGCCTTCTTCACCGCCGGAAACACCCATCCCCATAAAATGAAATCCTTTTTCTCTTACATAAGTATTACGGCGTAAAGTGTCGGTATAATGGGAGTTGCCGCCATCTATAATAATGTCGCCCTGTTCTAATAAAGGAAGCAGCGTTTCAATCACCTCATCAACTGGTTTCCCTGCCGGTACAAGCAATAATAT
>CAXSIE010000001.1:46201-46880 GCA_964237295.1 uncultured Flavihumibacter sp.
TCGCCGGGGTTTTTGCAGTTTCTGTACCAATCCTTCCATTGAGGTAATTCCGTCAACTACGGTGCCGGCAGTAGCGGCAGCTTTGAGGTTATCCAGTTTTTCCTGACTTCTGTTGAAGGCAATAACTTTAAAACCATGATCGGCCATATTGAGTAAAAGATTACGGCCCATTACGCCTAAACCTATCATACCCAGATCAAATTGTTGATTTTCCATATACTTAATTGATTAAGGGCGGTAAAAATAGGCAATTTGTGAATATGTGGAGAAAATTAGGTATCGGGTATGAGGTATGAGGGATGGGATAAGTGTCTTGTTATGAAAAAAAATGACGGTTCATAGGCTTGCATTGTTAAACCCCTTCGGACCCGAAGGTGTTTTGTTGCTTAATACGCCGGATTGACTAATTGATTCTTTAACCTGATTTAAACGTTAAACTTTTAACATTGAACTTTATATTACTTCCCTATAAAAACAATCTTAGTAACCACTTTTTCTTTCCTCGAATCATCACTTACCAGCACCAGGTAAACACCCGTTGATATTTTTCTTCCCCGGTAATCCAAACCGTTCCATATTGCCTGGCCACCGTTTGACCTTGACTGGTAGATCAACCTTCCGTCATGCTCCGTGATTTTAATAATGGCATTATTGACCAATCCCCTGATAGCTATGCTGC
>CAXSIE010000002.1:0-2569 GCA_964237295.1 uncultured Flavihumibacter sp.
ATTGTTTTAAACCAGTTGCTGCCACCGAATACCGCTATCGCCAATGCTTTTTCCGACCAGGGAATGAGCTGGCTTTTTAACCAGACGCTGGATTACGCGAAAACATTTAACGGCGTTCATAACCTGGATGTGCTGATTGGTATGGAAGCTTATAAATATAATTACCAGTCAAGCAATGCGAGCGGATCAACATTTGCCAACGACATTGTTCAAACGCTCAATGGTGCCGGTTTGCCAACCGGTGTTACTTCTTTGAAAACGCAGAATGCTACCAAGTCTTACTTTGCAAGGGTAGGATATAATTATAAAGAAAAGTACCTGTTGAACGCTTCGATCAGGCGGGATGGATCTTCCATCTTCGGGCCGGATAACCGCTGGGGTACATTCCCGGCCGGATCAATCGGCTGGCGTTTGACGGAAGAATCATTCATGAAAAATCTGCCATCAATTTCTGAAGCCAAACTACGGGTAAGCTACGGCCTGGCCGGTAACAACGCGTTCAGCAATGACTATCCTTATGTAGCTTCTGTGGGCGCTGATAACTATAGTTTCAACAACAACCTTATTACCGGTTTGGCGCCTTCTTCTTTAGGCAATGCAAAACTGGGCTGGGAAAAAAGCAACCAGACGGATGTTGGCTTAGACGTTGGTTTATTCAGCGATCGCATCTACCTGATCGTTGATTATTACAAACGTAATACCAAAGACCTGTTGCTTTCAGTAAATGTGCCTACACTTACAGGGTTCAGCACAGCATTTAAGAACATCGGCGAAATGGAAAATAAAGGCTGGGAATTCGCACTTAACACCCGCAACCTTACCGGCGCTTTCATCTGGAATACCGGAATAAATATTTCATTCAACAGGAATAAAGTACTGGCGCTCGGACCAACCGGTGATGCCATTAAAAGTGCCAGCGGAGTGGGGGAAACAAACATTACCTTAATAGGCCAGCCCATTGGCAGCTTTTACGGCTATAAACAGATCGGCGTATTTAAAGATGCAGCCGACCTCGCCAGCTATCCTCACGATGCAACCACGCATGCAGGAGACGTAAAATACGAAGATGTGAATGGTGATAAAAAAATTACCGCTGATGACCGTACCGTAATAGGCAACAACCAGCCTGATTTCAGCTATGGAATGACCAATACTTTCAGCTTTCAAAATTTCGATTTAAATGTATCGCTGCAGGGTGTAAAAGGTGGCAGTATTCTAAACCTGGGCCGTCGTTTTTTTGAGAACGTTGAAGGATCGCAGAATCAGCTGACAACGGTACTGGGCCGCTGGCGTTCTCCTGCAGATCCGGGTAATGGCACAGTACCAAGGGCTAACGGAAGCACAACGGGTCTTAATAATGCTATTTCATCACGCTGGGTGGAAGATGCTTCTTATCTCCGCATCAACAACATCAGTCTTGGTTACCAACTGCCTAAAAGATGGATGCAGAAATCAAAAATGCAACAGGCAAGGATATATGTTTCGGTGCAGAATGTGTATACCTGGACGAAATACCTGAACTACAACCCGGAAGTGAGTAATTACGAATCTTCCACACCGGTACAAAATAATACAGGAGCTACTTTTGCCGGTTCCCCACTTACCGGCGGCGTAGATTATGGTGCTTACCCGCTTGCACGGACTTACACCGTTGGAGTGAACTTTGGTTTTTAATGCGGCCATTTATTTTTATATCCGGAAATGACTGTCCGGGTGGAATACTTAAATAAAAAAAATTATGCAATCAAAAATAATCTTCGGCTTACTGTTAACAGGGATGCTGCTGGGTTCCTGTAAAAAAGATTTCCTGGAACTTAAGCCTATATCATCAGTAACAACAGACAATTTTTACCAGAACGCCAATGATATAAAGAATGCCGTCAGCGGCATGTACGCATCGCTGCAGTTTGCAGGCGTATTTACCAACAGTTATGTTTTTGGGGATGAACGTTCAGATGATACGCAACCGGTAGCATCTGGTTCCGTAACGGACCAGGATGAATTTCACAGGTTTTATATCAGGACTACAAACCCGTTTATACTGGCCCGCTGGAATGATTCTTACCGCGGTATTTCCCGTTGTAATGCGATTCTGGACCGAATCGGGGCCATCACCATGGATGATGCATTGAAGAATCGTTCGATCGCTGAAGCTAAGTTTATACGCGGACTTATCTATTTTAACCTTGTAAGAACTTTCGGTGATGTTCCGCTGGTTTTGAATGAAATTAAAGACCCGGATGCAGGGTATGCTTTTGGCCGTAACCCTAAAGCGGAGGTTTATACGCAGATTGAAAAAGACCTTATGGATGCTTCCGCCGGGTTGCCCGCCGCCTATACAGGTTCAGATGTGGGAAGGGCTACCCTGGGCGCTGCAAAATCACTCTTGGGAAGGGTTTACCTGACAGAAAAAAAATACACGGACGCTGCTGCCAGGCTTAAAGAGGTGATCAGTTCTAATACATACATGATATTACCTGCATATGCAGATGTTTTTAAAGTAAGTAATAAGAACAATAAAGAATCTGTTTTTGAAGTACAGCATCTAACAGGTCAGGATCCTCAGCTT
>CAXSIE010000002.1:2579-20748 GCA_964237295.1 uncultured Flavihumibacter sp.
AAGTGCAGTTTAAATCCGGCGGAGTTGGAGAAGGTAATACATGGCCTAACTTGTTTGCCCCGGAAAATTCAGGCAATGCCGTAATACCTTACGGTGGAGATGGTAACAACCAGCCTACCAATGATCTTATCAGTTCTTACGAAGCCGGAGATCTGCGTAAAGCTTTTTCACTGGCTACTTCTTATGTTAACGCCAGCGGACAAACGATACCATACAATTTTATAAAGAAGTATTATGATGTGCCCGCCACTAAAAACGATAATGGTAATAATATACCCGTGATCAGGTATGCCGACGTTATTTTGATGTACGCGGAATGTTTAAATGAAGCAGGTTACCAGCCTGCCGGCGAAGCAATGATGTACCTCAACCAAACACGCACCAGGGCAGGACTACCGAATAAAACTGCTATTGATATACCCAACCAGCAAAGCTTCCGGCTGGCAATGGAGCAGGAACGCCGTTTTGAATTTGCTTTTGAAGGTTTACGTTGGTTCGACCTGGTTCGTACCGGCAGGGCGGTTGCTGTGATGAACAGTAAAAAAACACAATTTAACCTGGTGAAAGATGTAACGGATAATAACCTGGTGTTTCCCATTCCGCAAAGCCAGATAGATATTAATAAAACGAAGATTATGCAGAACCCGGGGTATTAAGGTATGGGGTATGGGGTATGAGGTATGGGGTGTGGGGTATGAGGTATGAGGTATGGGGTATGAGGTATGAGGTATGGGGTGTGGGGTATGAGGTTGAACCCCGAAAGGGGTGACATGATTGTAGAAACAGCCAATTATAAAACGCGAACCCTGAAAGGGTGGCATGATTCCTTATCGCAAGGAATCATGCCACCCTTTCAGGGTTCTGCACAAACTTATGATATCTTCTATAATCATATCACCCCTTTCGGGGTTCAACCTCATACCTCATACCTCATACCGCATACCCCATACTTCATACCTCATATCTCACACCCCATGCCTGGCACTTATCCCCTCATCGGTTTCAGCGCCGCCGCCCATTTGGCAAGTTCATTAAGCATATCGCCGGCACTTTTCTGAAGCGTTTCATCACCATTAAACTTTTCCAGGTCATCAATATATTTGGCGAAAAAAGGAATGTTGACCGATTCGGTGACCGGCACCATTTTCAATGTTGTTACTACCTGCTTCAGCATCTGAACAGCCCTGGTGCCGCCTGCAATTCCACCATAACTAACAAAAGCTACTGGTTTGTAGCCCCATTCAACAAACAAATAATCCAGAGCATTTTTTAACGGAGCGGTATAGCCGTAATTATACTCCGGCGTAACAAAAATGAATGCATCGGCTCCTGCAATGGTGTCGCTCCATTTTTTGGTATGTTCGTGTTCGTATTTGTGCAGCCTTGGATGATGCGGCTCATCAAAGAACGGGAGATTAATCTCCTGCAAATCTAACATCGTTACTTCAAATGCAGGATGCTTGCGGGCTATCTCCTCAGTCCAGGAAGCTATAGCCGGACCTTTTCTGCCAGGTCTGGTGCTGGCGATGATTATTTTCAGTTGAAACATTGTATAGTTTGTTTTTAATATTAATTGGAATAATTATTTCATAACGATAAAGAGTTCCTTTTCAACTTGCCTTCTTCGCCTGAAAAATTTCATTGCAAAAGTCTGCTAAATTCCTCTTAATAAGTGCTTAAGGAGCATTTATACCTATTATAAAAATTCGTTTAGTTAAAAAAGCTTAGTATTTTTAACGAAATCTCTTTAATGAAAAGAACCTTATGGATTTGCTTCCTGTTCGTTTTTTTGGGTTGTACTGAAAATAAAAAAAAGGAGAAAACACCTGTATCTGCTCAACATAAAATTGAAAAATTAAACTTTTTTATGGAAGTGTCAGGAAGCATGGCTGGTTATCTGAAAGGCTCCACTGACTTTGTAAAAACAATTCCGAATCTCCTTATCGCCATCGAACAAAAAGTAGATTCCGGAACATTGAAACTTCATAATTATTATATAGCCGACGCTGCGCTGCCTTTTACCGGAACAACGGAAGATTTCATTTATACCATCGCTACGCGACATCCCGCAAAAGAAAAAAGCTCCGAGATGCATAAAATTTTTCAGATGATCGCCGACAGAACAGACTCGAATGATATTTCCATGTTTGTTTCAGATTGCATATTGTCATACAATGACGAAGACATTAAAGCAAACAGGGAGATTAACAGGGAAAAGGCCGAAGGTGGGCTGAAACCTTTTATTACCAGCACTTTCAGCAAGCTTCAAAAGAAAAATGACATATGCGCTTCGGTGTACGGATTCAATTCGGATTTCGACGGTACTTATTATACCTATCAAAATGGTAAACTGCCCATTAAAAAAGGAAGCGTTACCAGGCCTTATTATCTATGGGTGATCGGCAATAAAGAATTGCTGAAAAAATTCAATCTTCAATTACAGAAACTCGAACCTTTCAAGCACTACAACCTGGCGATGGATTTTGGCGTTTTCGATAAACCGGTCACAGATTATGACATTTTTTTTCGATTTAAGAAACTGGGTGAATGGCAGCCTGAAGGTAATAAGCTTACCGATGCACGTATTTCAAAATCCAAGCCTGCTACTATCGCGATAGGAGCTGACCTGTCGGCACTGCCGGCTTACGCACAGGACACCAATTACCTGAAGAAAAACCTGAAGCTTGATAAAAAAAATCTTGATTACAGGATCATTTCAATATTAATTCCTGGAAACATCAATAAGGGAGATCTAAAAAAGAATGAACTGGATGCTTTGGCAAAGTCATCTCATATTTTTATTATAGAGGTGAATGATCTTTATAAATCAAATGCTGAAATGAATATCAGCCTTCCTTTACAGTACGACACTTCTTATCGCAGTTTATCCATTATGGATGACAGGAACGTAAAAGACATCTCGGGTAAAACTTTTGCCTTTGAACATTTAATAGATGGTGTGCGCGCTGCCTATCAGAACCCTAACGAGGATTTTATTTCGATTACTATCCCCATAAAAAAATAAACATGTTCAAAACCCTTTACGAGCTTTTAACCGGCACAAATGCAGATCCGGTATATAGTACGGATGTGTATCCCTCGGTTGGACTTTTTACGCTTCTTTTTGCTTTGATATTCGGATTGATATTTTACCTGGCTTTAGGCAGGTGGAAACCTGTATGGGACAAGCTGATCCACTGGGTGATTACCCTTGTGCTGCTGATAGGTGTGGCAGTTTATTTTGCAATTACCCAGGCCAAAGGCGCAACCGGTGAAGATGCCGATGCATTCATGTATAAATTTTCTTTAGTGAACGCTTTATATGCTTCTATTTATTTCATTATTTTTTCTATTTTGATGAAAAAGGCTTCCATATTTGCAAAGCGAACACCCTTTTAAATGTAAATGATAAAATGACAAGAAACCTGTATGTTTTTGGTATTGGCGGAACCGGTGCGAGGGTGATACGCTCGCTAACGATGTTGCTGGCATCAGGTGTTACGTTGCCTGAAACCAACAAAATCATTCCTGTTATCATTGATGTAGATGCAAAGAACGCAGATACAACCAGGTCGCTCAAAGCATTGGAAGCCTATAAACTCATTAGGGAAAGAGGGTACGGTAACAGGGAAGAAATAAAGGATGGATTCTTCCATGCAAATTTAAGTACGCTTAGTTCAGTAAAACCGCAAAACGGCACCACTGAAAAAGTAGAAGACTCGTTTCAGTTGCAGTTTGAAAATCTGGAAACTTCTTTCATCAGGTATATCGACCCGAAAGAAGAACTGGCAGGCGACATTAATATGGATTTCCTGGAGGCCCTATACGATAATACGCCTCCCGGGCATAACAACTTTAGCCATACAGAACTTAACCTGCGCCTTGACCTGGGTTTCAAAGGCAATCCCAATATTGGCAGTGTGGTTTTTAATAATCTTGCCAATACGAAAGAATTTCAGTTTGTACTGAAGAGCATCGGCGAAAATGACCGCATCTTTATTATTAGTTCCATTTTTGGCGGAACCGGCTCATCAGGATTTCCCCAACTGATCCGCCTCTTACAGGAGGATGAACGAATTCGTGCCAATGTTTTCGGCGCCATAACTATCATGCCCTATTTTAATGTAACGGACGATAAAAATAGCGCGATCAATTCAGACAGGTTCAATTCAAAAACTGAAGCGGCGCTGACTTATTACTCAAAATACTTAAAGGGTAAAATAAACTGCTTTTACGAGTTGTGGGATACTCCGTTAAAACAATATGAAAATAAACAAGGCGGCGCGGAACAGCAAAACAATGCACACCTTATTGAAATGATCGGCGCCACCGCTATCATTGATTTTGCGAATAAATCCAGTGGCGCTTTTAAAGCTAAGGATAAAACAGAATATTTCGATTTCGGCATACAGCATGAAGACCAGATCATTGATATCAGGCATTTTTTCGACAATACGAGAAAAAATATCATGTATCCGCTTACCTTGTTTACCTATGCCATGAAAATTTATCTGGAGAAAATTCCGGCTTTCAAAGGTGAAGCTTTTTATAAGGAACTTAACCTGGGCGACAAAATTTCATCAGACCCTTTCTACCAAAGCCTGACAGCATTTTTTGATAAACACTACAAACCCTGGCTGACGGAGATGGTAGATAATGAGCGGAAGTTCCAGCCTTTTAATATTAATTCCGATCTTAACTCCCTGGTGCGCGAAAAGCAGATTGAAGTAAAAAAAGTTTTAGGGGTGATAACGAATGGCGGTATTACCGATTCTCTTCTGAAGGAAAAACTGGGTAAAATCGAGGATGAGCTCAAGAAAAAAATACCCGACAACGAAAAGGAAAAACGTTTTCTGAAATTACTCAATGAAATAGCACTGGAATGTTTTAAGAAACTGGAAGACCTTCCCTCTAAAAAGGATTGGTAGCTGCATTGCCCTTCACTCACTATTATTTAAGACGTTTTTGTAATTATATCTTACTATTATGCCTCCATATATATTCAGAAAATACCCCGGCTATAATGCTAATGAAATAAAAGACTGGACACCCAGTACCGTTATAGATACCAATAGTTTTGAAGCGGAAAACATTGTATTTTCTAAAGGTTCCCTGAAAGCCGGTACATCCATTCCTTCACCACTGGCAAGAATGGAGCTTTTTGATACGGCTTTTCATATTGTCGCGTCTGATAAATCGCAGTTAAAAGGAAAGACGATCTATCACCAGTTGGTTTCCGACTGCCTGGATGTGCTTCAAATGATCTTTAATGCCAAGAATGCAGATATTGGTTCAAAGAATGGAAAGTAAAAGAGAACATTGATAAGCTTAAAGCTAAAGGAGAGTCCCATCCAAACTATCTTCTGGGTAAATCGCTTGATCAGATTTTTTCCGATAAAATTAATCCGCGGTTTGCTGCTGTAGACAGCATTTTTCTTATATACTACGAAAACAAGCTGGTGGGAGGAACATCGCCCCTTACGTTGTTTTTTACCAGTCCTAACTGGAACAGATACCTTAAAGACGGCATTATAAACAATAATCCCCAAAGCTCCGACGGTCATGTTTTTTTTGGAGAAGATACCAGGGCACTTCATGAAAGGGATAAGGTTTTTGTTGAATATGTTTATAAATTATTGCTGCAAAATAAAGAAGCCTTTAATAAAGCCGAAGGGTTAAGGTCGTACATCAACAAAACCATTGACACCTACTTTTCGCAATGGAGGAATGAATTCCAGCAATTCAGCGCTGCACCTGTTTTTGATGAAGGTGGCATGACTAATTTAATGGATGCGGAATACGACAAAGTGCTCACCAATGTGGAGAACAAATACCTTACCATCAGCGGACTTTATTTTTATCACCAGCAGGAAGGTAAGGAAAGAGAAAAAATAAAAGCAGTCAGTGATTTTGTGATCCGGGCGAGCGTAACCAAATACAACAGTCAAAAGAATGAAAAAGGTGAAGTGCAAACAGTGTATCCTCCGCTGGTGCTGGTAGACGGTATGAACTACAGCGGTGATTACATGGAAAAAAATGTGTCCTGGAATTCAAATACCAAAATACGTGATATCTATCACAAGTACGTTCCGCTATATGAACGGCACCTGCCCCAGGGTAATTCACAATCGCTGACTTATCCTTTTGTTACCACGGATGATTTTTTAGAGAATTTTCTGGTGGAGATGCCTTTTAATATCAACAGCTCTAAATTTTACAGCGGCTTTCGGGGCGATTTCAGGTATCTTTTGCCTGTGAAAAAAGAGTATTTCAATTTTTTCACGCTGGCAGATTTAAAAAATAATTTGTCTATTTCCCTGGATAATGGGGAGGTAAAAGTAAACCTTAAAGTGGCCATTAAAAATAAAAAAGGAGTGCCGGATATCCTGTTTGCAAAAACGTACAGTAAAGCGAAAAGTACTATTGTTGAATGCCGTGCGGATATCGGAATATTCCCGTTTTACCAGGTTACCGACAGCGACCTGAATGATTACACTATTTTGATGGCCAACCGAATTGAAAAGGATAAAAGTAAAGAACTGCTTGCTTTAAATGTTTATTCATTAAAGAACTTTGCATCTGAGGAAATGCGGCTTGACTGTAGTCCTGTTATACGTTCGGTAATGGATCCCGGTTCCATCGCAACTTCCAAATACTACCGGTTAAAAACAGCGTTTGATTTTATGGAGCTGTCTTACCATTTCGACGAAATCGGTAGTATCTGCAGTGGCTTGATTGTGCCTGATTTTTCAAACCGGACATTTAATAAAGGCAACCTGATCAAGTCTTTTACTTTTGCGCTCGACTTTGGCACTTCTAATACTCATGTTGCATATATGGAGAATGGCGAGGCCCTGCCGCGCCCTTTTGAAATAGAACCGGCAGACCAGCAAATGGTATTGCTGAACGAACCTTCCAATACTACCGACCTCAATCTTAAATATGCTACCTATGGACGATTCCCTGAAATAAATCTGACGTTAATACGCGAATTTTTACCTGCGATCATCACTTCTAAAGACAATGCGGCCATTGCCTTCCCATTTAAGACCGCTACCTGCGAGGTAATTGATTTCAGCAATACGGAGAAATCCAAAGTAGACCTGTTCAGTCATATCAATATAGGTTATTACATAGATATGGAACTGATTAAGGGAAATGTAGTATATACAACAAACCTTAAATGGTTACTTGAAAATAATAATGATGATTCCAATAAAAGCAGGGTGAAACTTTTTTTACAACAGTTGCTTTGGCAGATAAAAGCAAAAGCAATATTAAATAATGGTAACCTGGCTGACCTGAAAATTGTATGGTCGGTTCCCTTAAGCATGGAGCGGGGTAACAGAACTACCTTGAAATCAGTTTTAAAGGAAGCTTTTAAAAATGTTTTCGGAAACAGCGGCGCCATCTTGGAAGACCCTATACCCGAATCGGTAGCCCCTTATTTTTATTTAACCAAATCGGGCTCCGGCATACAGGATATAGCCAACGCCATAAATATTGATATCGGAGGAGGCACTTCCGATGTAATGATGTTTATGGAATCAGCAGGCGCTAACAGGCAGGATAAATATTTAACCACTTCCTTCCGCTTTGCCGGTAACGATCTATGGGGCAGCGGTTACAAAGGAAAAATAAAAGATAACGGATTTTTAAAAAATTACCAGGTATATCAGAAAGCAAATAACATCAATCCTGAAAAGGAGATGTTGTATTTCGACAAAGGTATGAAAGACAGCAACCTGAATGCGGATGACCTGATCAGTTTATTGTTTAAGTACGATAATAAATACCGGTTCAGCGATTCCATAACCATTGGAAATCCAAACCTTTCACTGTTGCTGTACCTGCATTTCAGTGCCATCGTTTTTCATATTGTACAGATATTGGAAGTGAAGAAGTATCCTTTGCCAAGATATTTGTCCTTTACCGGTAAAGGCAGCCAGTATATTAAAATGATTTGTGGTGGTGATGAAACGGAATTGGTGGATTTTACAAAGCTGCTGATAAAAGCTTATACCGATCAACCCATCCAGAGCAGTTTTAAAATACATCTCAATTCAAACCCTAAGGAAATTACAGCAAACGGCTCGGTATTATACGCGTTGGCAGGTAAAGAAGAAAAAGAAAAGTATGAAGGAGATTTTGAATTTATTCATCCGGGGTTTAATCCAAAAGCGCATACTGATCTCGCCGACAGAGTTGCCGATGATGGAAATCCCTTTATGATAAAGGATACGCTGGAAATCAACAGCCCGCTGAATATTGCGGTGTTGAATAACCTTAATAATTTTCTTGAAAAAACGCTCACCAACAGAAACATAATCGATTTCCTGAATGATTTTAAAGTTAAAAATCTCAAGCAGGCATATGATGTTCTGAAATGGGATGGTAACATTGATAATGGTGAAGGATTGGTATACGATAGTTACCGGAAGGTGTTAAACAATTTGCGTAACCAGGATAAGGAAAGCCCATTGCCTGAGTCGTTATTTTTCTTTGCCTTAAAGGATTCTTTATATCAGTTGTCTAAGTTTATTACAGAGACCAAAAACTAAATTACAGCCACATGCAAAAACTTGTATTCTTATTTTTTGCACTTATTTATTTCAAAGGTGCAGATGCCCAAATATCTTTCAAGGACCAGCTTGAAGTGGCCAGATTCGATATTGTAAAAAAAACCATTGAGTTTATAAGTACCGACACAGCGACATTCAAAAATGTAAAATCAAATGCCTGTAACGACTGTAAAAATTTTGAAGACCTGAAAAAATTTGCAAATAATAATAATTTGTTAAACGCGGTAAAAAATGTTATTGATCCATTGTCGGTATTAAAAATAGATACGGCGCAAGGAAAGTGGAAGGAAAGCCTGCTGCTATTCAAACAGCAGGCGCATGATAAAATCACTATAGGTACGGGAAAAGATAAAAGAAAAAAAATGCCCGGTTACAATGATTACGTAGCAAGCCTTAACAAAATAGTACAGGAAGTAATTCCGGATGAAGAACCACCGGTTGTACTGGCGGATAATCCTTCTCAGGCTGCAAAAAACCCATCTAGTATTTCGTCCACAGATTCAACCTATAATAATAAAACGGCCCTGGCAGGAAGTAGTTTTACATTATCTTCTCCATGGATACCATACAGTATTGCAGCGATATTACTCGGTGGGGTTATTTACTTATTTACAAAATATAATGACTTAAAGAAAAGAAAAGAATTTTATAAAAAAATGTACAATGATACCAAACCTGGATTGGATGAAAAAAACAAACGCATAACCGAATTATCAGGTAAAAATGAAAAGCTTACAAAGGAATTAAACGATGCCAGGCAACTTCAAAAAAATGCTGATAAAATGATATTGTCATTGGAAGCGAAGAAAAATCAACTTCCCGACAATCAACCAACAGAAGCATTAAAAAAATCAAACCCGGTACCGGAAGCAAAACCATTTATTCAAAAGCCGAAACAATCATCAGCAGTTTTAAAATTTGCAAAGTATGCCGACATGGGCGATGGTTTTTCAAATGCCGAATTATTGGATAAACCCGATGATGAGACTATTTTTGAGATATCCACGATGGCTAACAATACGGGTGAATTCAGGATTACCAGTAACCGGGATGCTCAAAAATATGCACTCTCTAACGCTCAATATTTTTTAGGCATAACCTGCAAGTATGATTCCTTTCCTTTTGAGAATGCTACCATTCAAACAGATACCCCCGGTACCATTAAATTGAATAGCGGTAAGTGGGCTATCACAACTCCCGCGAAGATCAGCTTCGTTTAACTGATAATATTTTTTTTCATGACTCCATTAGAGAACCTGGACGAACAGATAAAGGAAATCATTGCATTAAACGGAGATATTGATATGGAAGAGCATCCATCCATTATCGCAGATGCCCTTGAGCTTGGAATAAACCGGAGCGAGTTAAGCAGAAAAGCTTCCAGAATATTTGCAAGCCTTGATTTGTCACCATTCCGGCGGATCGATACAAAACTGGAGAAATACATTTTACAGGGAAGCATTTTCAATAACGATGCGGAAGAAATAATAGAAGGTTCATCAGGTGAATTACAACGGCCTAAAGTGATAAACTATATTCTCGGTGCCATAAAGAAAAGAGGTTTTTTACCGCGCGAAAAGAACTCCTTCGAATACGACTCATTCAAAAATCTGTGGATGACCGAAGAAGCATGGGTAAAATATCAAAAAGAAAAAATAGAAGTTGAGTGGCTGGGTGAAAAGGCCCACTCGCTTGTTGAGCTCGGTGAGATATCTTACAAAAAACAAGTAGATGCAAAGTATTTTTTGCGCAACACCAATTACCTTGTCCCCTGCATTACCACACTTACCAAAAGCGCTTCCAAAGCTGACGAGTTTTCAAAAATTATAGAAAACGAACCGAATATAGACAAACGTTATCTGAAGGTTTTATACCTGCTGAATCCAAAACTACCCTATCGTTTGAACGACCAGGATTTTACCAGCATCAATTCCTTATTTAATAAAACGGCAACTGATTATGATTTATTTATTGCCGCTTCCGAAAGTTATAACAACAGGTTCATTCATATCTGGCTGAGCCAGACCGATCCTGTTAATGCGGACAAACTTACAAGCGGATGGGATTTTAATAACTTCCTGATGTTTCTTTATAAGGTCAATAACCACCATCCTTTTTATCTTGATGCAGTAAGATACGACAGGCCTTACCAGCTTTTTCAAAATGCGGGAACAGATGCAACGCTCTGGATTAAAATAGCAGCGTCAGCAGAAAATTATCAACTCATGACATGGTTTACGGGTATTGGCCAAAAGGATCTTGTTGATGCATATAATAAATATAAAGACAAGGTAAATGGTTATAAATTATACAAAGACGAAGACAAAAAGTTAGCAGTTGTGCAACATCTTATCCATAAAGTAAATCCACAGCTTGCTGATCCAAAAATTGAAAGTGATCAGAAAGAAATTAAGCTCTTGTCACTGGAAGGAAGCAAACTGATCAAACATCCTTTGTCCTTGAAACTGGTGAATACGGGTTTTGCGAAGGCCGTTTTTTATTTTGACAACCCGGTTGATGGCATTATTTTAAGCCATCATAGTTTTACATTCTGGAGTCAAAATAATATAAAAGCAACTATACTCACTATAGCATTGGATGCATCGCAATTGATAAGAGACAAGCCATACTCGCTAAATCTTTTAATTGATACGGAATTCGAACGCCTCACTATCCCGATAGCGGTGAAAGTGGTATTTCCCTTTAAGGCTTATCTGACACAGGTGGTAAAATATGCAGTGTTCGGTGCTGTTTTCTTTGCAGTGATAAGATATGTTACAGGCATTATAACAGGTAACGACTCCTGGTTTGTACCTGAACCGGCTTACTTGCCACAAAATTATTTTTCTTATTTCGTTGGCATTATACTCCTTGCCGGCGGCCTCATCAGTTCCATCTTTTTAATTAAAAAATTTGAAAAGATATGAAGAAGGTAATTGGTGCGGGGGTGCTCGTTTTCTTCCTCTACTTTATAAAAGATTACGCCAGGTATTACGCTTTCTCCCCTATAATCAATATCGCCTTCATCCTGTCCTTTATATATTTAATTGTGGTGATCGTTCAATATGTAAGACAGCCTTCTAGCACTTATAAAGCTGATCCGGTAGCGATAACGCCACAAGATGTAACTAAGCCCAAGACAACCTCAGGCAGTCTCTGGTTTGTTGGATTTATTGTCATTGCCTTATTGATTTTTTTATTCAGGGAAACACTGGGAAGGAACAGCTTTAAAATATTCATAGTTTTAGATAACTTTGTAAAATTTGCTCCATCTCTTCCGCCTTTTATAGGCTGGATATTACCAGGCCTGCTTTTAGGGGCCATTTTTGGGAGTTTAGTCGCGTGGAAAAAGTATAAGCTTAACTATACTATAAACCTATTGCCGATAGGGGCCTTTGCGGTTATAATGTTTCTTCTCATCATTATCAATAAGCCATTCACCAATGAAAGAATAGAACCGGCGGATGCTGCACCGGAAAGCGGAATAAGCAGCGGTGCTCCACAGGAATTAATACTTAACCGGTGGGAAGTTGTAGATATTACAGATAAGAACAGGAAACATCTCGATAAAAGGAAAAACAAAACACAGCCTGAACTGGAATTTAAAGACAACGGCAAATGCTATATATACGAGAATGATGTAACCACCGGCTTCATGTATTATACTATGGCCGCTGACGGTAAATCTTTGGTATTAACAGATCCGAGAAAAAAGGATCAGACTTCCCGGGTTCAGATTATTTCAATAACGAAAAACGAACTGATTATCAAATCGGGAATGTTTGAAAATGAAACGGCGACATTGAAAGCAAAATAATATCCTGCGGTATCAGTGATCAGCCACTAGGGAACACTGCGCATGAGGTGATTAAGTTTGCAGGATAATCAAAAAGGGAACGACCATGCAAAGCGTAAGAGCTTCGCCAGGCCGTTCCCTTGTTTTTATACCAGTTCAGCTACCTTCTGTTTTACAAATTCTGCGTTGGCAAAAATCTTTACGTCATTTCCTAAAAGTAAGCCGCCTGTTTCAGATACCATTCCAAAGCTTACGCCGAAATCCTGCCGGTCAATCTTTCCTGATAATTCAAAACCTACGCGTGTGTTGCCCCATGGATCTGTAGTGGAGCCACCGAATTCAGCTTTTAAGGTTACGTCTTTTGTAACGCCTCTCATGGTTAGTTGACCGTGAAGGTCATAATTCTCTTCATCAACTTTTATCAGCTTGTCGCTTACAAAACTTAGCTTAGGATGGTTCTCTGCATCAAAAAAGTCGCCATTTTTAAGATGCGCATCACGCTGCTCGTTGTTTGTTGAAATGGAATCAATATCAGCGCTGAACTGTATTGTTGCTGTTGAAAAATCATCCCCTTCTGTTTCAGCGGATGCCTCAAACTTTTTGAAGTCTCCTGATACTGTTGAGATAAGCAGGTGTTTTACTTTGAATTGAATTTCAGAATGCGTGGGGTCTAAGACCCATTTGGTTGTTGACATTTTTTTATTTTTTATTATTAGTAAGCTGTCAGCGATCGGCTTTCAGCATGGGTAAACATTTTATGACGCATTGTTCTTAAGTGATTAGAAGAATTTTTAACACAGAGAACAGCCGGAGGAGGAAACACAGAGGTCGCAGAGTACGTCTCCGTGCTCTCTGTGTTTCCTCCTATGGCTGTTCTCTGTGTTAAAAAAAACACTTCATAATCTTAACGTGTGTGATTATAACTAACATTTAATTTATTCCTAACGGCGTTAACTGAAACTTAAAAAAAATCATCCCTTTATTGAGGAGATAAATCCTGTAATAAAATCCTTTAATACCATAACATTCAATCCATCCCTGCTATTTTCTTTTCCCATCATATTTATAGAGATCAGGCCATGTAGCATAGACCAATATGTATGCAGTTTCAGGAAAGCATCTGTAGAAGTATTCTTGCTTTTTGAATAAGATTTCTGATAGAATCCATTATCAGTTCAGTGAAAGAATTTAATTCTGCAATCTGCTTAACCGTTTCACAGGTTGGCATTCCCAAACCATACATTAATTGATAGTACTCTTTGTTAGAAAAAGCAAAGTTCCAGTAAGCTTCAGCCATAGCAGTTAATTGTTGCTCGGGTAACTCCGATGTTTTCTTTGCTTTGGACAATTCTTCATTCAAACGTTGGAAACCCTTCCTTGTAAATTCAAATAAAATAGCTTCTTTATTGGCAAAGTGATCGTATATCACAGGAGCGCTGTATTCAATAGCTTCTGCTATTTTACGGATTGAAAGAGCCTGCCAGCCTTCCTTTTCCACGATCTTCCAGGAAGCCCGCAGTATAGAAGCATATACTTCTTCCTTTTGCCTTAATTTTCTTTCGGTTATTCCCATTTAGTCCTGTTATTATTTCTAACAGCGTTAGTAAAATTATACATTAATGTTACACCTTCAAAATTATTTAAAATAAAATGTTGACTTTAACAATTTCCAACGCTTTTACTGTGTTTAATGAAGCTGACTACTTGCTAAATAGACCTTCTTTCTATCCAGATCTTTTAGCTACTGCTTCCTTAGTAAATTCAACAGCTTCCTGTCGAGTTTTTGTCCATGCCAGTCTTCGTAATCAATATCCGTTCGTCCGGAATTAAGGATGCCGAAATCACCTGAAAATTCCCAGAGGGCAAAGCCTATACCGTTTGAAGACAGTATATCCAAAACATCAGTGAACCATGCGATAAATACCTCATGAGGCGTTTTTTTCCAGCAGCCGCATTCACCGCAATGTACGCCCACACCTTGTTTCACCAGTGCGATCCAGGGCGCATAAAACGTTTCAAGTTTTTCGCGGCTCAGGTACTGGTTACCCACCTGGCCGGGCCATTTCGGTTCAGGCAGGTTGTCAACATCTTTGTTTGCCCAGGGTGCTTTATAATGCGAAATGGTGCCGGGGTAATAACCGCGACAGCTCTGGGCTATATCAAGGTCCGTGATTTCAGGTATTACATTGCTCCCGGTGCTGTTGCCGTCCGCGATAACCAGGTAATCCTTATTTTCTTTCCGGATTGCTTCTGCCGCGGCTTTGGCAACTTTACGGTAAATATCGCCGGGCACCGGACTTCTTTTCGAAAACTGGTCATTCATGTCTTCCCGTGAACTGGGCTCGTTTACCAGGTCGAAACTTATTTTTTTGGAAGAAATATTTTTATACCTTTTTGCCCACATATTCCAATGAAAATAAAATGCTTCCTGCGCTTCCGTATCCTTCCATAGATTATATGGTTCATTGAACCCGGCGTTAACGCAATAGCCGGGAGCGCGATGCAGGTTAAGACTTACATGCAGGCCGTGTTTATGTGCGAGTGTTACCAATGCATCGATACGGTCTACCGCTTCCTGATTTATTTTATAAACATCCTGCGCAGTGATATTCTTTGTACGGTCTATGTCGAGATAATAAGGATAAGCGATCGGGATACGCACAAAATCAAAGCCCCAGTCCTGCATCCATTGTAGTTGCTCGGCGGTAGTTTGTTTTCTTTCATTTGACGGATCGGGAGAAAAGAAATCAAGCAGGTTAAAACCTTTCCATTTCGGCAGTTTGTTAGCGGACTTCAAAGCAGGTGCCACAGCAGCGTTGGCTCCGGTTATGCTCAAAGCTGTTGCGGCTAAACCGGTGTTTTTTATAAAAGACCTTCTTAACATATTTGGGTGGTTGTATAAAATAAATGTAAGCAGCGTTAGCGACATATTTCCAAACTAACAATCCGGAATTAACGTGGTATGCTATCTTTCTTTATAACAGAACTATCACTTGGCGTTCCGGGAGTGGTTTTAGAATCGGTATTATTGCTATTAGTCATGTTAGCAGATCCTGTGGTACCCGAAGTATTGGTTGCAGATGTAGGATTACCGATTACGTTATTAGGTGTGTCGCAGGAAGTAAAAACAAAAATAACGATAGCGAAACATAGTATCTTTTTCATAATAAATTGTTTTAAATAATACACTTAAAATATTGAGCCATGATGTTTACTTTACGGTAAGTGAAGCAGCTTTTCATAATCTTCAGGGTAATCGAAGTCGTGCAATATGTGTGGCATATCCATTTCAATGAAGTAAAGATGTTCTTTATTCGATTGAACAATATTTTTGCAACCCTCGGGCTCGTGGTTTTGAAGAATCGCTTCTTTATAAAACGACGAAAAGATAACCGGGTTGCCTTTTTCATTTTTATATTGAGGCAAACAGATACATGCAGTATCCAGCAGCATTTTTTCTTGAAAAGCATCCTCCAGCAGTTTATATTCGGCTGCGGTAATCATTACCATATCAGACAGGCAAATCATATAGCCATTTCCCTTTGCCGGGATTACACCCTGTTTTATTGATGAAGTCATTCCTTCAGCGTACTGTTGATTGTGGGCAAACTGCACTTTAAAGTTTTTCAATGCATCTTTAATATGGTCGGCTTCATGTCCTGTAACCACTATTATCTCTTCAATGCCTGCGTTAATAATGGTTTCTACAATAACAGCAATGGCAGGTTGATTTTTATATGGAAGCAACAGCTTGTTATCCGCTCCCATTCTTGAAGACGATCCGGCTGCTAAAATGATTGCGCTCAACATAGATGATAGTACTATAATCTTAATGATATTGCCTACCCGCCGATAGTAGCCATGGATTCGTGAACAGGGCCTTTTTCCTTGCGAAGTTTCTCGGCCTGCCATCCGTCTATTGAACGATGCCCCAATGCATCCAACAGGGAACGTTCTAATGCTGCATCACTATTACCATCCCGAATAAGGTCTTTAATGTTTAGCACGCCATCGTCGTACAAACATGTTTTAAGCATGCCCTGGGGAGTGATGCGTATGCGATTGCAGGTGCCGCAAAAAGAGCGCGTGTAGGCAGCAATAATTCCGACACTTCCTTTATGTCCGGGGATCTGGTAATTGTAGGAAGTGGAGTAAGGAGGATCAGGAATTTTTTTAATATCGGGGTAAGTTTCTTTGATGTGATTCAATATGCGGATATAATCCCAGGGCAACCCGGTGTAATGACTGCCTTCTCCATTGAAAGGCATTTCTTCTATAAAGCGAACATTTACAGGTAAATTTTTTGTAAGCGCTACCAGGGGAATGATGTCCTGGATATTTTTTCTGTCCATTACAACTGCATTCAGTTTAACTTCCATATCATGCTGCAACAGTTGGTGAAAAGTTTCCATCACCAGGGGTAATTCATCACGTCTTGTGATGGAAAAGAAGCGATTCCTGTCGAGGGTATCAAGACTCAGGTTTACTGAATGGATCCCCAGCTTTTTTAATGCCGGTATGTGCGGGGCCGTTAGTACGCCGTTTGTTGTAATGGTTATTTGCCGAAGGCCATCGAGTTTGGAAAGCGCAGTTAAAAACTGCATGATGTCCTTTCTCACAAATGGCTCGCCACCGGTAATGCGTATTTTATCAATACCCATTGTTACCAGTAAAGAACAGACATGAAGCATTTCTTCATAGGTCATTAATTCTTTCCTCGAAAGCCAGTCGAGGCCTTCTTCGGGCATGCAATAAAAGCACCGGAGATTACAGCGATCAGTAACCGCCAGTCTTAAATAATTTACCGTCCGGCCGTGATTGTCTTTAAGCACAGGCACTCCTTAAATTAACTTTCATAAATAGTTCCTTCTCTTAATCTTAACGACATTCCTTTTCGGCCGGCAAAATGAGCACGCACTTCAGCGGCAATTGATAAAGCAATTTCTTCCGGTGTATTTGCGCCTATATCAAGACCGGCGGGAGAAAAGATGCGTTCCTGGTTTGCAGCCGATACAGGGTTTCCTTCATTTAAAAGGGCAGTAAACATTTTATCGGTACGCTTTTTTGGGCCTAGCAGTCCGATATAAGAGCACTTTGTTTGTAATGACTTTTTTAAATTCACAAAATCAGTCTTATAATCGTGTGCCATCAATAGGATTGCCGAGTAGTCATCAACAACCGGTTCTTCAGTCGAGTTATTATTTATTATGCTTGATGTCATCAAAAATAAGCTTTTATCCGCTTTTGAAATATTTGTTATCGCCGTTATGTCCCAGCCCAGTTCTCTTGCTACTCTTGCCAGTGAATAAATATCTGCATTGCTTCCATAAATTACCAGATGGGTAACGGGCAAAATTACCTCAATCAAGATCTTTATAGTATCTCCTGCGTCATTATAAGAAATGGTTTGAGACTGTTGCCGTGCCAGGCATTCCTTAATATCGCTTAATACCGCCGACCGGATATTTTCAATAACAAAAGATTCCAGGAATTGATCATCATTTTTAAACAATAATGTTTTTCCCAGGCCTTCAAGCTGTTGGCTACATTGAGTTATAGTAACAACCACCCGGGGTTGCCTGGTATTGGTTAATCCGGACAGTAATCTTACCGGGTTATGCTGGTCTCTGTTATCTAATGGAGTAAACAGCACATCAATGATCCCATTGCAGCCAAGTCCGACACCAATCTGGTAGCTGTCTTCCTGCGTGGTGTCGTAAGTTACTATCGCGGGTTTTCCCAGCACAAGGGCTTTACGAGCCCTGCGTAGGGCGTCACCCTCCAGGCATCC
>CAXSIE010000002.1:20758-24810 GCA_964237295.1 uncultured Flavihumibacter sp.
TGCCATTATCCAGAACAAGCATCCGCGCTCCGGTTCGCCGGTAAGAAGATCCTTCAACCCCGGCTACTGTTGCAAGAACCGCTTTGGTAGTAGTGAAGTCAATAGAATCGTATGCTTTAACAATAGCCCTGATTTCTTTCATGATAATGCAAAGAATACAAATTTATCAGAGTTTTGGTTATGATGTTGAAAGATTATAGCTATCAGCCGTCAACTAACAGTAAGAAGTTCGTCATCCCGGTAAACGATTCTAATTGGTAGGAACGGTAGCGGTGCTTATAAAAGACATCAGTAATAGTTCCGTACTACTGATAGAAACAAAAGGGATCACTATATATATCGGGAGCACTATGCAATAAATATTTTGCTTTATAAATTCAGATTATATTGAGATTACGTTTTTATTAACTAACCCAACAATTTGTAAAAGCGAATGATTATGTATTGTTTTTAATTAATAATATTTTAGGAATTTTAGGTTGATTATTATAATGCAACCGTTAGCGGCTACTGCATACATAAGAAGACAGTCAATAGACATGAAGAAGAAACGGAGAATAAAGTTGAAGATGCAAAAGAAATACCGGCTTTGGACGTTTCAGTCAATTGAATCAATAAAGGAACTGAAAAGCAAAGGAATACTTGAAGCGAGTTGGGATAGATATTTACAAGCAGGTACATTCATAAGGGCATACCGATGGATGGGTAAGCTAATTGCTGCCAGGAAAATAAATTGTAATAATCATGCACCAATATGGGCGTGGCATTCATGCGGAAAATATGAAAATACACCAACGTTGCTGGATGCAAGATGTTTATTGAGTGATATAGAACTAGAAGATGGAATACAAGTGATAGAATTCGAGTGTCCAGTTGGATTGGCGGTCTTATCTAGTTATGGTATGTGGAATAAGATACTGCATGAATTTTTCTATACCAATAATGAAGCTAAAATTGACAAGAAGACAAAGCATAAACTTTTTGCTACAAGCAGAAAAAAATTTAAAAAATATGACTCCATTCAGGCAACATTGCCATATTTAAAGTTAGCTTGGGTTAAAGATATAAGAGAACTGAATTTGAAACCAAATGACTTTAGTTATGCCCCGGAGGAAAAAGTTTAAAAATGCCCCTAATTTCAGTTGACGAAAATAGTCGGGCATTCGAATAAACAATGAACTCTGAATTATAAATTTAGCGGCGGTTATGGGCAGTCAGAACTAGGGGAAAAAACTGGGTAAAGCGAGCGTGAGCGGGTATTGCATTAGGTTTAAAACTAACAGACCTTATAGCCACTCAGTAATTAATCCTTATTTTATCTGACCACTGACAAGCTGTGTCCGTTAGCGGTCACACTATTGCGTCAACTCCACCTGTTTACATAGCACAATTAATAGTATTCGTATTCAGCCACTAATATTGTCGCATTTACACTGCGATAACTTGGTATATGTTAGCGAGATTTGTATCATAACAAAACCAATTTTGAAGAAACTTTTAAAGAATACATTACAAAGGGAGGCGAAATAATATGAGAAAAATAATTGTTTTATCAATGATAACATTGGATGGAGTTTTGCAGGCGCCCGGTGGACCTAAGGAAGATACATCAGGCGGTTTCCAATATGGCGGTTGGGTGGCACCGTATTCTGACGAAGTTTATGATAAAGTGGTGCAAGAAGAGCTGAAACCTGCAGATTATCTTTTGGGCAGAAAAACATTTGAGATGTGGGCTGATTACTGGCCTGAACATAGAGACCTTTGGCCGGGTATTAACGAAGGCACAAAATACGTATTTTCCAAAAGCATGAAAAAATCTGACCCGAAAGTTGCCATGTGGAAGAATTCAGTAGTAATAAAAAACCTGGCAGATATTAAAAAGCTCAAAAATTCAAATGGCTCGGACATTCAAGTTTGGGGTAGCGGTGAATTCGTTCAGCTGCTACTTAAGAATGACCTTGTGGACGAACTTAGACTTAAAATTCACCCCTTGACTTTAGGTAAGGGAAAAAAGCTTTTTGATAATGGAACGATTCCGGCAGCCTTCACATTAATAGAGAGTATTGTTTCACCGAGTGGAGTTATTATTACCAGTTACAAGCGCGCTGGAAAAGTTCAGACAGGTACTATTGGCGCTTAAGGAGAAATAAAAGGAGAAAAAACAGTTGTTTCATTTTTTAGATTATCGGACAGACATTCGTTTCTCATAAACAAAATAAAAAATGACAGAGAAATTCACACACGAAGCAGCAATACCCAATCATGCACTCAAATCTTTTAATATATTAATTGGAGAGTGGAAAACCATTGGAACACATCCATATTTACCCAATATTACGCTTCATGGACATACTTCATTTAAATGGATGGAAGGAGGTGCTTTCTTGATTATGCATTCAGAAGTTGATGAAGAAGAAGTTCCCAGTGGCATTGCAGTTTTTGGCAGTGACGATGCTACCAAAGAATATTTTATGCTCTACTTTGACGAACGCAATGTTTCAAGAAAATACGAGGTTTCATTTCGTGACAATATTTTGAAATGGTGGAGAAATGCTCCTGGTTTTTCTCAACGCTACAGTTGGACAATCGATAACAATGGACAAACCATAATTGGCAAGGGAGAGTTATCAAAAGACGGTTCCACCTGGGAAAAAGATTTAGAACAAACATTCACCCGGGTAAGTTAACAAACAGAAATTTTAATCGACAAATTTTCTTGTGAACAGACTCGGGCGACAAACGAACACCGAACCGCCAACATATATTTTCTGCTATACTGGCTGACAAATACATCCTTATCTTTAAATCGCTATCAGCTACGATTCGGACGCGACGAATAAATTTCAACAAAAGAATTTAATTTTACCACCAGTAATTTTATTCAGTTCCTTTTTCGGGCTGACGAATGACGGAATACCGGCACAGTAGAAACCTATGCTAGTTGTGTGTAAGCGTATCAGATAAGCTAAAAGACAAACTTTTTGACAAAATGAGCAAGACATCAATATTAATTTTAGGACTTGTCACTTCATTCTGTTTGGGTTTCGCTTTCAAGACAATTGTTAACCAAAATAATTCCAACACAACAAAAATGAAAAAGGTAACAGGAATTGGTGGCATCTTTTTTAAATGCAAAGACCCCAATAAAATGAAAGAATGGTACAAAACGCATTTAGGTTTTGACACAAACCAGTATGGGGCAACTTTCGAGTGGCAGCAAGGTGCAGACCCAATAAAAAAGGGATCTACTCAATGGAGTCCGTTTGCTGAAACAACAAAATATTTTGAGCCTTCAACAAAAGACTTTATGATAAACTATAGAGTTGAGAATTTAGAAGCTCTTGTAGAACAACTCAAAAATGAAGGAGTAACAATTGTAGATAAAATTGAGGCGTTTGAATATGGCAAATTCATTCATATTATTGACGTTGAAGGCAACAAGGTTGAACTTTGGGAGCCTATTGATTAGTAAATAATGATTTTGATTAGTACTAGATCTGGCGAAGCTTTATGACCAAGAAACAGCCTGAGATCTTAGCATTAGGAGAAACCTTTACAGTGGGACAGGATACTTCCTTTAACTGCATTTTCGCCGGCATCGTCGTTAGGTGTGACGTTTGAAGACGATTTGACTACAGGTTATTTTATGCGGTTGACACTGAGCCGGAATTGAGATTCCTCGACGCACTACATGTTTATAATGTGGCTGGCGTAACAGCGCTCAGAAAATCTCAACTGACTTGTATAGGACTTCCAGGATTTATTCAATAACATGTATAGCTATAGCCGGACGAGTCATCTTGACCCAAAATCGGGCACGACGTGTATCATATTCGTACATTCTTTTCTTGAGTCAGATTATTAAGAATTTGATTATGAATATCTTACGAATTTGCATTCCATTTGCAATCATTTGTAATATGGAATTCATTTATTAATGAACAGACTATAAGGATTAGTTTCTTTAATAGAAGAAATCGAATTATTTAATTTGAATACATCATTATGAAAAAAATTAGCTGTCTTTTCTTAATTGGGTTTTTTTACTTTTT
>CAXSIE010000002.1:24820-30881 GCA_964237295.1 uncultured Flavihumibacter sp.
TTAAGTTCTTACGCCTCCCCGAAAACAAATTTCGGTCTGTTTTTGAAGATGAAATATTTCACATCAATAAAAAAAATTTTGGAGGATACCACTGTTTCTGCGTTAGGAGTTAACTCATTCCGGCCTACCTATCAGATCGTTGTTCCGGATAGTTTAAGAAATAAGTATGCAGGTACATACCAGATGACAATGGACAAAACCCGCACCATGGAAATTTTAAAGGAAGAAAATCATTTAGTAGCCAAATATAGTAAGGATTTAATTGTTTTACTGACTCCAAAATCCACTACAGAGTTTTTGGTGGAAGGAATTCATCCAGAAGCCGTAATAAAATTCATTTTCGAAAAAGGGAAAGTTACCAGGTATGTTGTTTACCAGAATGGGACATATGAATGGAAGAAGATTAAATAATTCAATCATTAAATACAAGTTTATTAACCAAAGGGTGCATGGGTTATTATCTATAATATTTCGTTTTTCACTTTGAATACATTGTTATAAAATGCTGTATGTTTAAAAAGAACTTAAGAATAGCTTTTAGAAATTTCGCAAAACACAAACTATCCTTTTTCCTAACCGTTATAGGTTTTGCCGTAGGTTTGGCATGCTCCTTATTAATATTTATTTATGTATGCTATGAATTTAGTTATGAATCAGTTTTCAAAGATAAAAACAAGATATACAGACTTGGAGTGACAAGCAAAATGGCAGACAGATCCACTGAGTTTGCTACTGCATTGCCAGGTTTAGGTCCGGCATTAAAAAGTAGCTTGCCAGATATTCAGGAAGTGGTTAGAATAGTGAACGACAATCCCAAAGCATATATAAGAACAGCCGGTTCCACACAAGATTTGGTGGCAGAAAATATATTATTTGCCGAGCCCGGCTTTTTTCAGCTGTTTAATTTTAATATCAAAGAGGGCAAGATTGATGATTTTTCACATCCTAACCAGATTATTCTAACTGAGGCGTTAGCGGCAAAATTATTTGACGATCAAAATCCGATTGGCCAGATGGTTATTATGAATGAGAATCGGACTAAGCCATTAACAGTTGCTGCTGTAATAAAGGGACCGCCAACAAATACACATTTAAAATTTGATGCGTTGGTCTCATGGAGCACCTCTTTAAAACAGGAGAATGTTTGGGATGATGCATATGCGTATACTTATTTTAAAATTTTACCTGACAGTAAAATTGATGATGTTAAAAGAAAGATTACACAATTTGTGCAGAACAACGAATTGATAAAAAGCGCACAAAATAAATTAAATACTACGGTAGTAGCTGATGTTATGGCTATTAAAGATATTCATTTATACTCCCACCGGTTTAATGAATTGTCAGATGGCAATAGCCCCGATCTTCTTTTTATGCTTCTGACCATTGGAATCTTCTTCATTATATGTTCGGGTTTTAATTATGTAAACATAGCGATTGCAAACTCCACCTACAGATCAAAAGAAGTAGGGATACGAAAAGTGTTTGGTGCACTTGCATACCAGATCAGAAACCAGTTTTTTTCAGAGTCTTTTATTGTAGTCCTGATTTCGGTTGCTATTGCCTTATTGATTGCAATATTATCGCTGGGAAAGTTCTCTGAATTAGTAGGCCAACATTTAAATGTAGGAATTGTTTCAGAACCTAAGTTCGTATTATGCTTTATTTGCATGATTATAGTTATTGCCTTGATTTCCGGCGGATATCCGTCATTTTATATTTCCGCCTTAAAACCGGTAAGTATATTGAATAAAAAATCTTTAAGTGGTGGCAAACTTTTAATACGAAAATTTCTCATAGTACTTCAGTTCGTGATATCCACAACTGTTGTTGGTTGTACCATTATTGTGCTTCAGCAGGGAAAGCTTATAGCTAATGCTGACCTTGGCTTTGATAACCAAAAAATACTATATTTTGATGTTCCCGGCAAATCGGCTTCAGATTTTCTAAAACAGCAATTTGCGAATGAGCCAGGTATTACAAGTGTATCAACCAGCAGCTATTCTCCACAAAATGCATTGAATGACGAGTATTCCCTTGAACAGGAAAATGGAGGGATGCAGGTTTTTAACGTTGGTCGCATGTTCTTTGACGATTCGTTTGTGAGCTTAATGAATATGAGAATTTTGCAGGGTCGTAATTTCAGTCCGGATTTTGGATCAGACAGCAGCAGCGCATTTCTTGTTAATGAAGCCATGGTGGCTTTTTCCGGATGGAAAAAGCCTCTGGGAAAAAAGATAAATGCAGTCAATTTTAAAAAGGCCGGTGTAGTTATTGGAGTGATAAAGGATGCGAGTTTGTTTTCTTTACACCATAAAAATGCTCCCATGGTAATCAGTACTTCTACTGATCCTCATGCAGATGGCCAGGCATTTTTTATTAAGTATAATACAAGCAACGTCAGTGGGCTTATTGAAAAGATCAAAGGTTACTATAAAAATAATTTTGGCGGTATTCCTTTTGAATACAGTTTCCTTGATGAATCTTACAACCGGTTATACAAATCAGATGAACGATATAAAAAAATTGTATTAATTGGATCCTTTATAATGATTTGTATTTCTTGCCTGGGATTATATGGGTTATCAGGTTTTATAGCTCAAAAAAGGAAGAACGAGATTGGAGTAAGAAAAATACTTGGTGCCTCAGTCTATCGAATTGCGGTTCTTTATGTAAAAGAGTTTTTCATCCTAGCTGTTATTGGAGGAATTATAGCCTGGCCGTTATTTTATTATGCCTCAATGAAGTGGTTACAAACCTTTACACTTAGAATCGAAATTAAACCAACAATTGCCGTTCTATCAACGTTTATAACAATTTTAGCGGTTATAATAACCACTCTTTATCATTCTGTACGATTAGCAAGGGTTAATCCGGTTGATACAATTAGGGAGTAGTTTAAATTTGTATTAGCGGTTGCGATATGCACGAATTGTAACAATCAGCTATGATTCGAAAGGAAAGAACTCTTTTGAACATCAAAATAATTTTATTAATCTATAAATAAATAATGAACTTTAATTGCCGGGCGGGCGGTTTTCAAATCCCCGCCATCGGCAATACTTATACGTTGTACATACCTTAAAACATACTGTATGTTTAAGAACACAATTGTTATTTTGCTATTTTTAATAATAAGCTTTCAATTGAGATCGCAAAAAAATTTTTCTCCTGATCCTAGTTCACTATCAGATTAAGCTTCAGCTTTACAAGCATTGCTGAATTTTAGTTGTTATCATCAAAATTTTATTTATAAATGGCTATAACCCATGTGTAACAATGCTCCATAACCATGAACTCGATTTTAATTTCGAATAAGGCAAGATCTCTTGAAATTGCAGCCGTTATTGCTACTGCTCTGGGGAAGTTTGTTGTCATGGATTATTTGAATTGGAGACTTCCGTTTATTGCGACTGCAATAATTTTTTGGTCGTTCTATGTAATCTACCAAAGTAAAACAAATCCTGGAATTACAAAATACTGGGGCTTCAGAACAGAAAACTTTATTAAAGTCGCAAAGATAATTTTGCCATTCGGAATTCTTTCGCTGGTTGTTTTCCTGGGCATAGGTTTTTACCAGCATACAATACAGGTCACCTGGCATATTATTCCAATTCTGATTTTGTACCCGGTCTGGGGCATCATTCAGCAGTATTTGTTAATTGCCCTTACAGTCGGAAATCTGCAAGACTATAAAAATTATAATTTTTCCAAGGGATTCATAGTTATCTTTTCGGCTGTACTATTTGGGTTAATCCATTACCCTTTTGGTTGGCTGATTGCAGCAACATTTATTCTGGCAATTTTCTATGGACTCATCTATTTAAAAGAAAGAAACATTTATGCTTTGGGAATTTTCCATGGCTGGCTTGGAGGACTTTTTTATTATACTGTTCTAAATAGAGATCCTTTTATAGAAACTTTCGGGCGACTTATTCATATCGCTAAATAACTAGCCAAACTACTGCTGATGCTGCGCTGTTTCTACCCAGCTTGAAGCATTACTTTTGTTGTGCGTTCGTACTTCTTTGTCCGCCTTTTTTATTGCATAATTAAAGACCATCCATTTAAAAGACATTAAACCTATGACCATCCGGTTCGGCAAAAACGAAACCATAATATCCTTTTCCAAATTCTTCTGGTTTGGGAATAATTTTGCCGCCAGCTCTTTCAACTTCTTTTTCCCAATTATCTACCTGGTCTTTGCTTGCAGCGGAAAGAGTGAACAAAACCATCAATGTCGCATGACGCTCAGCACACTGAATTTTTATTATTAGTTATAATCTTATTTAAGTTCAAACTTATCACCAATCCATCGGTAAAATAAAATTGCGGGAATAACTTCCCGCAATTTTATTATTATATGCCTTGTTTTGCATTTCATTCATCCTGAAGCTGATGGCTGGTAGCTTACTTCTTCACTTTAATCATCTTCCATGTTTTCAATGGCTTGCCATCAACATCTAATTTTACAAGATACATTCCCGGCATCATCTGGTTATCAAGATTGATGCTTAATGTATTTGATCCCGCAGACATCTTCCCAAACAACTGGCGCTTTACCAGTCTTCCTCCCATATCGTAGATACCCACTGATACATTGTTTGCAGCAGTTGTAGCCGGATACTGAATTTTTATATTGTCAGTGAATGGATTTGGATAAGCGCTGGTAAGTGCAGCATTGATCGCCGCATCAGACGCAGTTCCGTTTACAGTTGTAAGAGATGTAGACCTTTCAGTTGCAGGACCATCTGTAACGCTGCCTACTGCCGTACCGGTTAACAACTGCCTGGGTATGCCAGGGCCACTGTAGTAAACCTGCATCGTTTCCCCGCCATCTTTTTCGAAGTAAGTGATTGAGATGGGATACAGGCCAACGGGTACATTAGTTACGGTTCCTGATACGGAATTAGCACCATGTAATCCATCATTATTTACCAGTGGGGTTGCCGCCGGGTTATAAAGCGTATTCCAGTAAAACTTGCTTCCATCATCAGAAATGGTTTCGAATGTGTAGTTACCTGCTGTAGTAATATTGATGTAACCTTCCCACACAAACCCGAAGTTATCATTTACACCTGCCGGCCTTACACTGATATCTGTTGTGGCGCTTGATCCTGTTTTGATTGCTGTAAGTGTATCAAAGTTCGGCAGCGTGTTCCACGTGCCCTGGTAGTAACGGTATTTCAGTCCGTTTGCCTTGGGTGTGCTTACCACGGTTAGGGCCGTGCTGAACGCTGACATATTGTTTGCCAGGTCAAGAGCCTTGATAGTGAAGGTGTTTGACTGACCTGCAGTGAGGCCGGTTAAGCGATAGGTGGTATTTGTGACGGTTGTCTTTTTCACGCCATTCACATATACATCATATCCTGTTACACCAACATTGTCAGTCGAGTTATCCCATGCAATGTCAACATATGTGTTGGTGGTTAATATCGCTTTAACATTGGCAGGAACACTTGGTGCTACTGCGTCTGCAGGTGGTGTGTAGGAGCCTGTAAATGCTGCATTTGGAATCAGCTGTCTTGCTATACCGGGTCCTGTCCAGTAAACCTGCATACTTTCTCCGCTGTTCTTTTCAAAGAACGTTATTGCTATCGGGTAGATACCGGCAGCAACGGTTACAGAACCAGTGGCGGACGTAGGCCCGTGTACACCGTCATTGCTTACCAAAGCTGTAGCAGTGGGTGAGTATGTTTTATTAAAATACAACTTGCTTCCGTCATCGGAGATGGTTTCAAAAGTATAAGTTCCGGCTGTAGGTAAGTTTATATTGCCTTCCCATACGAATGCGTAGTTATCACTCTGGTTCCTGTTTGTAATAATATCAACGTTGGGTGTATACCCGGTTTTAACAGGTGTGAGTGCGCTGAAGTTGGGCAACAGATCCCATGTGCCTTCATAATATTTGTACGTAAGGCCGGTTGTTGTTGCACTGGTAGATGTAGTAAGAGCGGTGCTGAAAGCGGAAGCGTTGCCTGCAAAGTCAAGCGCTTTAACGGTGAACACATAAGAGGTGCCTGCCGTCAGGCCGTTAGCGGTTACACTTGGATTAGGGGTA
>CAXSIE010000002.1:30891-33959 GCA_964237295.1 uncultured Flavihumibacter sp.
CCGTTCACATATACATCGTAACCTGTAACACCTACATTATCTGTTGAAGCCGTCCATATAAGGTTGATGAATGTGCTGTTAGTCAGCGCAGCTGTTACATTGGTTGGAGCACTTGGTGCCACATTATCCGCCGGCAACTGGTAAACAAATGCCGCATTTGGAATCAGTTGTCTCGGTATACCGGGCCCTGTCCAGTAAACCTGCATGGACTGTCCGCCATCTTTTTCGAAGAACGTAATAGAGATGGGATAGTAACCTGCTGTTGTAACGGTTACATTTCCTGTAACGGTGGTAGCTCCATGCAATCCATCATTGTTTACCGTTGCCGTAGCAGCAGGCATGTATAATGAATTGAAGTATAGTTTGCTGCCATCATCAGATACTGTTTCAAAAGTGTAATTCCCTGCTGAAGGCAGGTTGATGTATCCTTCCCAAACAAATCCAAAGTTATCATCCACACCTGCAGTTCTTACGCTGATATCAACGTTTGCCGAAGTGCCTGTTTTCACAGGAACCAGTGTATTGAAATCGGGAAGAACACTCCATGAGCCCTGGTAGAATTCATATTTCAAACCAGATGCGGTAGTGGTTGTTTTTGCTGATAATGCAGTGCTGAAAGCAGAGGTGTTACCTGCAAGGTCGCGGGCTTTTACAGTAAAGGAATAGGTAGTATTTGCAACCAGGCTGTCTGCGGTAATGCTGTTAGTGTTGCTGGTATATTTTTTAACACCGCCCACATATACATCATAAGCTACCACGCCAACATTATCTGTAGAGGCGGTCCAGGTAAGGTCAATAGAAGTGTTGCCAAGGAATGCTGCTTTTAAATCAGTTGGAGCAGTGGGTGCAACAGCATCCACAGGCGCCTGGTATGATTGTGTGAATGCTGAATTTGGAATCAGCTGCCGGGCGATGCCAGGGCCTGTCCAGTAAACCTGCATTGACTGTCCGCTGTATTTTTGGAAGTAAGTAATAGCTATCGGATGTAAGCCCGTATCACTTATATTAACAATGCCGGTGGCTGATATAGCGCCATGAATACCGTCATTGCTTACTAATGGAGTGGCAGCAGGCGAGTAAAAGGAGTTATAATAAAATTTGCTGCCATCATCAGAAATTGTTTCGAAGGTATAGGCGCCGGGAGTTTTTATATTGATATAACCTTCCCAAACGAAACCATAATTCATGATAACATCTGAAGGCCTTACAGAAATGTCTACATTGGTAGTAGCACCTGTTTTAACCGGTGTAAGTGTGCTGAAATCGGGAAGCACATCCCAGCTACCTTCATAATATTTATATTTTAAACCGTTTACTGTTGTTGTGGCGGTAACTGCATTACTTGCTGCTGAATTATTACCGGCGAAATCACGGGCTTTAACAGTAAAAGAATAGGTTACGTTTGGCAACAGGCTGTCGGCAGTAATCGCCGTAGCAGTGGTAGTGTATTTCTTTACATTATTAATGTATACGTCATAAGCAACCACACTAACATTATCCGTAGAAGCATCCCAGGCAAGGTCTATATAATTACGGCTTGTAAAAGCAGCAACCAGGTTAGCAGGTGCAGTTGGCTTTATAGTGTCTGAAGAAGCAACGAAAGTTTCAGTGAATGCAATATTTGGAATAAGCTGGCGTGTGATGCCAGGGCCTGTCCAGTAAACCTGCATTGACTGTCCGCTATTTTTTTCAAAGTATGTTATAGTGATAGGATGCAATCCGGTATCAGGTATATTAACGGTACCTGTTGATGGTATTGCGCCATGTACACCATCATTGCTTACCAGCGGATTGGCAGCAGGCGAATAAAAAGTATTGTAATATAATTTGCTGCCGTCATCAGATACTGTTTCAAATGTATAGGTGCCGGGAGTCCTGATATTGATATAACCTTCCCACACAAAGCCAAAGTAATCATTTACGCCGGTTGGCCTTACGTTAATATCAACGTTTGGTGTAGCGCCGCTTGCTATGGGTGTAAGGGTACTGAAATTGGGAAGCACATCCCAGTTGCCTTCATAATAATGGTATTTAAGGCCGTTTACTTTACTTGTGGCTGTAGCTGCATTACTTACACCTGACACATTACCCACCTGGTCGCGTGCTATAACGGTAAACGTGTAGGAAGTGTTTGGCAAGAGGCTGTCTGCACTGATATAAGGAACGGTAGTGGTATATTTTTTAACACCGCTTATGTACACATCGTATGCGGTTACGCCAACATTATCTGTAGAAGCTGTCCATTCCAGATCAATATAATTGCGGCTGGTGAATACTGCTTTCAAGCCGGCAGGTGTGGTAGGGGCAACAGCATCCGAACCAGGCTGCAGGGTAGCTTCATTACTTAAACCGGAAGCGCCCGTTGCATTTACCGCTCTTATCCTGTAATAAAAATTATAATTATCAGCGATAGCAGAATCTGTGTATGTCTTAACATCGGCACCGGTAATATAAGCCAATGTGTATGGCCCGCCTGCCTTAGCAGCACGGTAAATTTCAAAACCGGTTTCATTGGAAGCAGGACTTGTTACATCCGTCCAGTTAAGTTTAATACTAGTTGAAGTTACACGTGTTAGCGTAAGGTTGCGGGCGGAATCGGGTTTCGGCGTGCCGTTAGCACTGATAACATTGAAGACAGGTGAATAAGTGGAATTACAGTTAGTGGCTTTGGCTTTATACTGTCCTACCGGGGCAGCATAGGTACGTGCGCTGCTTACCAGTGCGTTATCGCTGACCCTTCTCCATTCGTAAGTAGTATATCCAGCGGGAAGTTCCAACGGAACAGTAGTGCTGCCATCAGGCGCCGGCAGTACAACGCTCCTGATTCCGGTAACGGCAATCGAAGGTGATACTGTGGTGGGTAGTGCTGTAATCACAGCAGGCACCAGCGACCAGTCTGACCAGGCGCCACCGGCAATACGCCTGAAACGCGCACGATAGGTACCTAACTGGGTACCTATAATATCGTTGGTATTAGAATTAGGAATATTAGTACCATTTACCTGCCATTGGTATTCGGCAAAACCTTGCGTAATGCCCATTTTGGCTGTAACAGCATTTTCACAAAA
>CAXSIE010000002.1:34019-34983 GCA_964237295.1 uncultured Flavihumibacter sp.
TTTCATTACATCGGGTCCGGGGCTGTTATCTTGTCCGCCTGAAGCCAGCCATGTAGGAATATGGATTACATTATCTATGGTTCCCTGGATCAATTGGATCAATGCCGGTGAACTTGCAATAATAGTGGCTACTCTTTGAGGAAAGTTTGCGGAGTAAGACATGGCACCATATGCGCCATTTGATAAACCCATTGCGATCACTTTATCAGGGTCGGCCCTGACATATTTTTGCATGGAATCCAGAACACTGTTAACCCTGGTATAATAGGAATAATCCCAGGCAGTACTGCTAACCTGTGGAAACAATAAAAACGCATCAAATTTGCCTGAATCAATCTTAGCCTGGAAAGACTGGGCACCCCAGTATAACTGGTCTTCGTTGTCGTAGATCCCGCTTATTTCACCTGCGCCATGCATGAAAAGAACTACCGGATATTTTTTAGTGGTATCGGCAGCATTGAAGCCGTTCGGAAACCTCAAACGGAAAGCCATTCCATTCCAGTAATAAGCTTTGAACTTGCTGGTGTTCCAGGGAATCCTGGTAGTGGTCTTCACCCATTTTGCCATCGTGTTTGCAGGGGGAGTAGCAGGTGGCTTGGCTGAATTATAATTAACGATCGTGTCGTTAGGGTTAAAAATATTGGGCTGCGCATAAACACATGCAGTCAAAATAATCAGGGTTACAAGAGATAAAATTCTTTTCATAAATGGGGGTTTGGAAAAAGCCGGTAACTATTTGGGTTTACGTGTTAACATAATTAAACATTCTGATAATGCTGTAAGATAGTACCAACCCTAATGCCAGTATATAGCTTTCTGGCAATCAATCCGGTAATTACAATACAGCAGTAAAAGTTTTCCATAATTTGGAAAACTTCCCAAATTATTAGAATAATATTTATATCAATAGAAGGCATACTTCAGCATGCGACTATTAATAATAAAAGATACACCGGTTATAACA
>CAXSIE010000002.1:34993-36684 GCA_964237295.1 uncultured Flavihumibacter sp.
TAAATGGAATGAGGAAGAAGCAGGTTTTTAGGATCAGAGTTTCGAATTAATCCCGCAAATCTAATAATTATGATTCATTCAAAGAAATTTAGCGATTAATAATTTGTAATTGAAATTCTCGAGATAGGTGAATTCACAGGAATGGAAATGTTTGTTAACATAAAATTTCATGTCGTTGATCTTAACAGGTAATAGCGTTCCTCTTTTTCGATGTTATAGTATGGTCAGAACTTTTTGGGTTTGGTTAATAAAATCTACGGTGCCAGCAGTCTTTTAACCACAAGGAACACAGGGGTTAATCTAAACAGATGACGTCTGCCAAATGCAATCCTTGATTAACATGATTAATATAAGATTTATAATTTCCTGCAAAATCATAACCGGATCAATTATAAATTATTAACTTAATGCCGCTATTGCAACCAAAACAAGTTTCTTCTTTACAATTTAAATAATCAAAACAACTTGCCATTATGAAGAAAGATCTAAAATCCGTCTTTAGATCAGGCTCCAGACTCATGCTTTTTACAGTCTTCCTGATCTTTACATTTGTTGAAAATACCCTGGCCCAGACTGTTACAGGTGCCGTAGTTAATAAAAACGGCGATAGGTTGCCGGGAGTTACAGTTCAGGTAAAAGGCCTTAACACAAGCACCGCCACTGATGCCTCAGGTGCTTTTAAAATTAACACTTCCGGAAAATCCAGTCTCATTATCAGTTCGGTTGGTTTTAAATCACAGGAAGTTAATGTTGAAGGAAAGACAACTATCCAGGTTACTTTGATATCGGGAAGCGAAGACCTGGGGGAAGTGGTGGTGATCGCGCTGGGATTAAAGAAAGAAGCCAGGCGATTGGGCTATGCCACCGGTACTGTAAATACCGAACAGATAACCACCAACAGAACAACAAATCTGGGTAATAGCCTGCAGGGAAAAGTGGCAGGTTTAAACGTTTCTCCACCGGCCAGTGGCCCGGGAGGATCATCAAAGATCCGCATTCGCGGGCAATCGTCTTTCGGGGGCGATAACTCGCCACTGATCATTCTAAATGGCGTTCCAATGAATAATTCAGCTATTTCCGCAGGTGGTTCCGCCGGCAATGGTACCGGAAATCCTACAGGAGGATCTTCTGACCAGGGTGATGGCCTGCAAAGTATCAACCAGGATGATATTGAATCTATCACTGTTCTTAAAGGGGGCGCCGCTGCTGCCTTATATGGTTCACGCGCTAAAGACGGGGCTTTAATAATCACTACTAAAAGTGGTAAGGCCGGCTCCGGTATCGGTGTTGAGGTGAACTCAAACTTCCAGGCAGACAGGGCATTGGATTATACGGATTTCCAATATGAATATGGCCAGGGCGAATTTGGCATCAGGCCTAAAACAGTGGCAGACGCGCAAAGCTCAGGTGTACACAGTTTCGGCGAAAAATTCGATGGTGTACTTACGCCACAATTTGATGGATCTATGCAGCCTTACTCGCCTGCTAAAAACCGGATCAGGGATTACTACCGTACCGGCACCAACTGGACGAATTCCATAGCGCTTAGCGGCGGATCTGATAAAGGAACCTTCAGGTTATCGTTTGCTAATACGGACGCTGCAGCAATTGTTCCAAATTCAGACTATCATAAAAAGATTGTAAATGTTGGATTGAATTATAAATTCACACCCAAGTTCTCCGTTCAGCTG
>CAXSIE010000003.1:0-24045 GCA_964237295.1 uncultured Flavihumibacter sp.
AAGCGCATTTAATAGAGCGCATTGCCGCAGAAATAAAAGTTACCGGTGTTGCTGAAATAAAAGCACCCATTGCACAAATAATTGCCGGCTTAAACATTAAAGAACTGGTGAAATGAGGCTCAACAAAAAAGGCATACGTTATACCATTGATTATAAAGCAATGCTTGCCTTATACATTATACAAAAAAAGGCTGCCGCAAAACCGCAGCTCTTTATAAAGCGCGACCGTAGCCCCAAGGTCCTTAATCTGCGGGGTAGCGCTTAGAAGTTTTTTTATTTGTTTCAACTGGAGTTTAGTAGGTTCTATTTTTTCTTCTGAGCGCTTCTTTTTTTAATCAGTTAAATTTTACAACAATGCAGAAAGAAACTTTTGATGCAGCAAACGCCTTGCAAACATCAATAGGAAAATTAAACGGTTTCAGTAACCGTATTAATACACCCGGCACAAAAGCCCTGGTAGTATTAGTTGGCGGCGATGGCAGAACAACCACCATTCCTCCTGATGAATTAAAAGAAGGTTTGGGCGATGATTATGACACCATAAACAATGATGCATTTAACAGCATTAAAGACAAACTTCATGCTCAGTTAACTTCAAAGCAAACAGAGTTTGATGGTTTGCAGGATACAGCAGACACAAGCGATAACACTGAACCGCCACCACCGGAAGAACAGCCGCAGCAACAACCACAGCAGGAAAAAATCAATGCTGTGGACCCTGAAGAAAACCCAGCTTAATTTTTTGTATGAGTGATGTTGTAAATCATCCGCCGCATTACACAAATGGCAAGATTGAAGTAATAGATTTTATTGAAGACAAGCAGCTTGATTTTCATTTGGGTAATGCGGTTAAATATATAAGCCGTGCAGGCAAGAAGGATGCAAACAAAACTATAGAAGATTTACAAAAAGCAATATGGTATATCAACAGAAAAATTGAACGTTTGAAAGCTTGCTATAACAACGAACATGATAACGAAGTGTAGTTATGCCTAACGAGCGCCTGAATGCAGAGATTAATCATGTTGGCAGATTGTATGAACGAGCCAAAGAATGGTTGCAGGATTTTGTTTAGAATTATTGAAGAGTTGAGAACCATTACCTGCGTTAATATCAAATCAAAATATCAATAAGACAAGATGATAAAAACCGTCGAAGTACAATGTACGGGTTCATATTTTTTTTCTTATGATCCTGAATCAAAAAAATTTAGAGAAGCGTTGAAAGCTTATAAAAAACTAATTGATAAAGGTGGTGACGAATCTTCAATGCTTTGTCATGTTGCTCATAACTTAAGAAGAAGTGAATCTGCTGATTCAATGGTAGAAGGAGTTGGCTATCTAAGAAAGGAAAGCCACAAAAAAAATATTGAGCCTTTTAGTGGAATAACAGTAGATGATGACGATCCTGACTATGATTATGAAATTGTTTAAGTAATTGTTTTTACAAAGCACCAATGAGTTACTATGAAGACCGCATGCAGCAGTTGGGCATTACCGATGAGTTTAACCAGGTATTGCTGTGGCGCCATAATGCAAAAGAGAATAAGAATGAACTGCAGCCGGTGACGGTGTTTCGCAAACATGATAAAGGCATTGAGATTGTTGTATATACAATCAGCCGCGACACGATACGCATTGAAAAAGATGGCAGCCGCATTAAAAAAGACTGGAGCATTATACGCCTGGAGAAACCGATTGTAAAGCCAAACGGCGACACCATAAAATATTTAATGCCGAAAGGGCACGGCAGCTTTCCGTTTTTTCCGCCCGGCTTAATAAACAGGTTTGATGCAAAGCAAAAGATACAAACATTATTCATAACAGAGGGATTTATAAAAGCATTCGTGGCAGATATGCACGGCATTGATATGGTAGGGCTTCCATCAATAACACATCTTAAAAACAAACAAAAAGGCTCTTTGCATGAGAATGTAATTGAGCTGATGAAAGTCTGCGATGTGAAGCGCGTGGTGTGGCTTACCGATGGTGATTGCTTAGACCTCAGCAGCAAGCTGAACGACCCGAAAGAAAAGGTGGATGTATATAAACGCCCGGCTTCCTTCTTTGCCAGCATCAGCACTTTTAAGCAATTGCTCGATGATTATGATGTTGACAAATATTTTATGCATCCTGATACCGATGCCATCATATCAGAATATAAAAAGCCGCGTGCTGAAGTAAAAGGCATTGATGATATCTTAATTACATTTTCGCAGCAGCTGTTAGGTGTGCAGGAAATTATAGCCGACATGTACAGCGTAAGCAAGAATACATTCTGGTTTCAGAAATTCAACATCACCTTCGGCCTTGCCAAAGTGCGGGATCATTTCAGGCTTAACAACGTAAATACATTTTATCTTTTTCATGCAGAGCGCGGCGAACCCATAAAAGGGCGGGAGTTTATTTTTAACGGTACGCGTTATAAGTATAATGAAGAAAAAGGCGAATGCGAAATCATTGTGCCTGGTGAAGCTGCAAATTATTTTCGTGTGGGCGATAGCTATTATAAATTTATTTCAAAGCCCAATAAATATAAAACGCTTGAAAAAAGTTTTGCCGGCCGGTTGAAATCTACCTTAACCGATGACCACGGAAAAAAATTTATAACCTACGTTCCAAAGTATGAAGCTTTTTGCAATGTGCCTGATCACATTAATTTTCAGCAGGTAATTGCCAATTGCTTTAATGTATATAGTCCGCTGGATTATGAACCGGTGGAGCAGGAATGTACGCCTGAAGATTGCGATACTGTCCTCTCATTTATCAAGCATGTATTTGGCGGCTACGTAAGCTTTATTCATCCCATCACCAAAGAGAAAAAAGAGTTTTCAAATTTTGAATTAGGGCTTGATTACATACAGATTCTTTACCAGCGTCCATGGGAAAAATTGCCCATCGTTTGCCCTGTAAGCAAAGAAAATAATACGGGTAAATCAACATTAGGCAAATTATTAAAACAAATTCTCGGGGCTAACTGCGCCATCGTTGGCAATTCAGATTTAGCCGGTGATTTTAATGCGCACTGGAGTACAAAAGTTTTAGTGATATGTGATGAAACGAAGATTGATAAACAGATTGTGGTGGAAAAAGTAAAGAGCCTTTCTACCGCAGATAAAATAATGATGAATGCAAAAGGCAAAGATCATGTGGAGATTGATTGCTTCATAAAATTCATACTCATATCAAACAATGAAGAAAATTTTATTTACGTAACGGATGAAGACATCCGTTACTGGGTTTTAAAAGTGCCGCCGCTGAAGCAGGAAAACCCGGGCATATTAGATGCCATGATTGAGGAGATACCTGCCTTCTTAACTTTTTTAAACCGCCGCAAGCTTGCCACAGAAAAATTAAACAGGATGTGGTTTCATCCATCGCTGCTTAAAACCGAAGCCTTAAAAAAAGTACAGCGCAACAGTTTGCCAACCATCATTAAAGAGCTCACTTATCATCTTGCTGAAAAGTTTTTAGATTTTGATTTGGATGAACTCTTCATGACGATTGATAATATACGCAAAGATTTTTTCGGTAATAAGTATGAAGCAAACTACCTGCGCTCTGTGCTGCAGGAGCATTTTAAAGTTGAGCCTTTTCATGTGTACAAGTTTGACAATGCAGAATACAATACGTGGCGGGAAGCCGTTGATGCGGCACTGAACAAGTATAAAACGGATAATGATTTGGAAGTGATGCGGCATATAGAAAAAGTAATGAAGCCAAAGCGCTACAGTTACCCGCGCTGGGAGTTTGACCCGCAAAAGAAAGCCAATGCAAGAGTTGACATTACCTGCCCGCCGGGAAGACCTTATGTTTTCAAACGCGAACAGTTTGTGAGCGCTGATTTAAAAATAGAACGCAGCCCGGAGAATGAGCATTTGAATAACATGACAGTGCAGCCAGGTGAAGCAGTAACAGATAACAGTAACAATGATGAATTACCGTTTTAAAAATCTAACCCCAATGCTTCATTAGAAATATGCATACAGTTTCAAGAAGAGAAAATATCAACAGAAGCCAAGGGATTGGAAGGTTAAAGAAAAAAATTATCAGTATTAGAAAGATAAGGATTGCTGACGTGAACAAAGCACTTGCACCAATGCCATTACGAACTATTTCTTCATGTGATGCGCCAGACAAAGGCAACAGTCTATCAGATAAATACCAATTAGCAGCCAGAATTGGGGAAGAAAATCCAATTCCTATAAATAGTAGCTTGATAATTTCTGTTGTAATAAAAAACTGTTTATCAAAAACGAATATTAATAATTCAGCAAGAGAAAAAACGCTTATACAACAAAGTATTATTGATGCAGCCGATGGTTTTATTTTGTCAATTTCCATAAACTAAAGATAAAAGTTTTGAAATCACCAATCACATATTACGGTGGTAAAACTTCAATGTTACCAAACATTCTTCCGCTCATTCCGGAGCATGAAGTTTATACCGAAGTGTTCTTTGGTGGTGGAGCTGTGTTTTGGGCAAAGAAGAAAGTAAAAAATGAAACGATAAACGATACACTTGATTTGGTTGTAAACTTTTATCGTGTTCTTAAAACAAAATTTAAAAAACTGCAGGTCCTGATTAATTCAACATGCTTCAGTCGCTCCTTGCATAACAAAGCCTTAATAATCGTACGCAATAAAAATTTGTTTAATGATATAGATCTCGCCTGGGCTTTTTGGATGTGTAGCAATTTTTCTTATGGTTGTAAAATTGGTGGCGGTATGAAATATTCAAACGAACAAAGCATACTTCCTCCGCAGATCATGAAAAACATGAAGAGAGAATTTACAGAACAATTGATTGTAAGAATTGAGGAAACGCATATTGAATGTAAAGATGCAATTGAAGTTTTAATAAGCAGAAACGTGAAGAAAGCATTTCATTATATAGATCCGCCTTATGCAAATGCGGACCAAGGGCATTATCATGGTTTTAATTTTTCAGATCTCGATAAAGTACTGCAGCAATGTGAACAATTAGAAGGCAAATTTTTATTAAGCAATTACAATAGTGAAATGCTTGATGCATATATCGGGAAAAATAATTGGTGGAAGAAAGAATTTCAAATCAATAACAAAGGCATGCGCAGGAATGATAAAAATAAGGTTGAAGTACTTGTTGCGAATTATGTACCTGCCGGCAAACAAACCTTTGACTTTTAATTATGCCACGTAAAAAATCATACATAACAGTAACAGATCAATTCTGCGGCGCCGGTGGCAGCAGCCAGGGCGTTAGAAGATTTGCTGAGAGAACAAACGGCGGCATTGAAGTAAAGCTTGCGCTTAATCACTGGAAGCTTGCTATTGATACGCACAATACAAATTTTCCTGACACGCTTCATGATTGTACTGATATAAGCGCATGTGATCCCCGTCGTTATCATTCTACTGATATTCTCATCACATCACCTGAGTGCACTAATCATTCACTTGCTAAAGGTGTAAAGATTGCAAAGAAGCAAATGGATTTATTTAACTCAGGCAAAATAGATCCTGCAGCAGAAAGAAGCCGTGCTACCATGTGGGATGTTTGCCGCTTTGCAGAATGCCATAGTTATAATATCATCATTGTAGAAAATGTTGTTGATGCAAGAAAGTGGGTGCAGTGGGATGCCTGGTTGTATGCAATGCGTTTACTTGGTTATGAGCATCGGTGTGTTTATATAAATTCTATGCATTGCCATCCAACGCCGCAAAGCCGCGACAGGATGTATGTAGTGTTCTGGAAGAAAAAAAATAAAGCGCCAATGCTTGATTACATGCCGGCAGCCTATTGTAATAAGTGTGGTAAAAATGTAAACGCAATTCAAACATGGAAGAATACGCAAAAGCGCTTTGGAAAATACCGGCAGCAGTATGTGTATTGTTGCCCGGCTGATGGAGCTGTTGTTGAACCTTACTACTATGCTGCTTTTAATTGCATTGATTTCAGCGATAAGGGTACGCGCATTGGGGATAGACCTTTAAAAAAATATTACGATAAAACAGGAGAGTTACTTAAATATAAAGGTGAAAGCATGTTGCCGCTTGCACCAAATTCAATGATTCGGGTTGACATTGGTTTAGATAAATTTGGTGCGCAATGTTTTCAGGTTCAAACTGTAAATGGTAAAGAACATAAGCACCGCACTAAATTACTTTATGATTCTTCTTTTACGCATACAACTTTACAAAGCCAGGCAATAGTTAATCCGCCATTCATTTTTAATCAAAGCCATACGCTTCAAAAAGGTTATACAAATAATTCTTTGGATAAAGGAGACACTCAGTGCACACAGCAACGAAACGCAATAGTGTTTCAGCCTTTTATTATTGAAATGAACAGAACTGGTAGCGCTAAAGCTATTACTGAACCAACTTCAACATTTACTGGAGGAGGCATAAATCATTCAATTGTAAACATGCCTTTTATTGTTGAAAACAAAGGGGAAAGTGATGCAAGGGCAATTACAGAAGCTGCAGCTTGTCAAACACAAAAACAGTATTTAGGATTAATTACAAATGATTCATGGAATTCTTTTATAAGTCATGTTTATGGAAACGGTTATGTGAAACAAATAACAGAAGCTTTAGGTTCTGTAAGAACAAAACATGGACATGAATTAGTTCTTTACAAAAAGCCAAACATAAATGAATGCTATTATCGCATGCTCAAGCCGCATGAAATACAGCTTGCGATGGCTTTCGAAGAAGATTACATAGTGCTGGGCAGTGGAAAGGATAAAGTAAAGCAATTAGGTAATGCAGTTACACCGCCTGCAATGGAATGGTTAATACAACAATGCATCGCATCACTTTCTTAAATTATTTATATGCCTAAAAAATTTAAAGAAGAAGATATACAGCTTGTATGGCGCGCTGTTGATAGTGAAAAGCTGCGTGTAAAACAAGTATGTGCAATGCTTAACTGCACACCTGCTGAAGTAGATAAATTATATAAAGCAGCCCTGCGCCGGCACCGTTATAAAGTAGTAGGCAAAGAACCCGAGCCAAAAAAACTTGTAAGACCAAAAGCAGAGTATAGTAATGCAACATTTAATTTCTAATTATAATAAAACTTGAAATATGAGATCTGAATTTGCCGAATGGCTTGACCAAATGCAACATGTTGCAGACAAAGACAATTTAATCGTTCAGGCAAGACACTTTGATTGTTTGGATTATTATTTCAAAGTAGGTAAAACTCCACAACAGGCGTTCACTGAATACAAAAATAATTTTTTGCCTCGCTGGAATGCATTAACTAATAATGGTCGCAATACTGAAGCCACAACATAAATTTATTAATGAGCAAAACAACAATTGAATGGTGTGCACGCCCGGGTACAATTCCTGAAACATGGAACCCGACAACCGGCTGTAATAAAAAAAGCCAGGGCTGTAAAAATTGTTATGCAGAAGGCATGCATAAGCGACTACAGGCAATGAGACAGGAAAAATATAAACAACCTTTTCTCAACGGTGCTGTAGAGCATCATGATTTTGATTTACTAACCATGCCTTTGCGCTGGAAGAAACCAAGAACTGTTTTTGTAAACTCAATGAGTGATTTATTTCATGAAAATATTTCTGACGCATTCATTGACCAGGTATTTGCAATTATGTCGCTGGCTGTGGATCATACAATCATTATCGTAACAAAAAGAGCAGAAAGAATGTATAATTATTTTAAGCCTGGTAAAGAAGCAATAATCGAAAGATGGTCACAGGCAACTTATGAAGTTGGTGATGAAGAAAATGATGGCTGGAAAGGATTGTATTATGATGAAGATGAAAGTTATGCAGAATGTTGGATAAGTAATGTAATTCCGCAACGATATCCATTACCAAATGTTTGGCTGCTGGTAAGTGCAGAAACGCAAAAAGATGCTGATGAACGTATTCCTTACTTATTACAAACGCCTGCAGCAGTACGCGGCTTAAGTTGTGAACCCTTGTTAAGTGATATTGAATTTAAAAAAGTATCAATAGGAGGAAATGACAAATTCAATCCACTGACAGGTGAAAGATATAACAAGGTCGGCGATGATTTGTATTGCAAATCCTTTACGCAATTAGTATTTGAAAAGAAAATCAATTGGGTTATCTGCGGTGGTGAAAGCGGCAACAAAGCAAGACCAATGCATCCTGATTGGGCTCGCAGCTTACGTAATCAATGCAATGCTGCCGGCGTTCCTTTCTTTTTTAAACAATGGGGTGAATACATTGAAGCTGATCAAATGCTGGAAGATATCAAAGTCATTTACACAATGAAAGAAAGTTATATCCATCCTAATTTATTTTTTAAATGCGGCAAGAAAAAAGCCGGTCGTTTGTTGGATGGTGTTGAACATAATGCTTTTCCAAATTGAGTAACATCAAAACCATATCATCCATCACACCACAAAAAGCAAAACAAATTCTTGCTGAAAATGGAATGCGAGTAAATGAGGAACAAGCAGGCGAAATAATGAAAATACTTATTACATTAGCCACATCAATCGTACAACATGAAACAAAGCTATCTATACATAAGAGTAAGCACAGATGAGCAGGCAGAGCGTGGTTACAGCTTGCGCAGCCAGGAAGAAATTTTGCGCCGTTACTGCGAGCTGAATAATATTTTTATTAAAGGTGTTTTTATAGAAGATCATTCGGCCAAAACATTTAACCGTCCGGAGTTCACCAAGCTACTCTTCAGCATAAAAAAACATAAAGGAATTGTTGATTCAATTCTCTTTATAAAATGGGATCGCTTCAGCCGTAATGCCGGCGATGCATATGGTATGATCAGCACATTAAACAAATTGGGCGTGGAGCCGCAGGCAATAGAGCAGCCGTTAGATTTAAGCATCCCGGAAAATAAAATGATGCTTGCCTTTTACCTGGCAGCACCTGAAGTGGAGAATGACCGTAAATCTTTAAACGTAATACAAGGCATGCGCCGCGCTGCAAAAGAAGGGCGCTGGATGAACATGGCGCCACGCGGCTATAAGAACGTTAATGATAACGGGAAAAAATTAATTGTTCCTGTTGAGCATAAAGCAGCTATTATTAAAGATGTTTTTGAAGCTGTTGCAAAGAATATTTATTCCATCGAAAGCATTCGTACAGATGCCAACAAAAAAGGGCTGCAATGCAGCCGCACCGGATTTTATACAATGATTCGTAACCCTGTTTATTGCGGGAAAATATTATTGCCTGCATACAAACAAGAACCGGAAGCCCTTATAGCTGGCATACACCAGCCCATCATCAGCGAAGAATTATTTTATCGCACGCAGGAAGCCTTAAAATCTAAAAAGCGCAGTTCAAAAATTAAAATGCGCGTGCAGGATAAGTTTCCATTGCGTGGTTTTTTAATTTGCCCGGGCTGCAAGAAATTATTAACAGGCAGCACCTCTGCCGGCAATGGAGGCAAGTATGATTATTATCATTGCACCCAAAAGCAGCATGCTTATTTTAACACCAAAGAAGTGCACACTTCTTTTACTGCCGAACTGCAAAAATGGAAACCCAATAAAGCAATAGTTGAGTTATTTAAGGTGGTGGTAGCAGAAGTTTTTTCGGCAGCAAAAATGAATGTAAAAGATGAATTAAAACTTATCCAGCAACAACTGCAAGAGCTGCAGGAGCGCAGCATTAAAGCAAGAAATTTATTGTTGAGTGAAGCTATAGACGCAAGTGATTATAAAAGCATAAAAAGCGAATGCGAACAGGAAACAGTTTTATTGCAGTCGCGCCTGGTTGAATTAAGCAAAGACCCTGCTGATATAAAAGCAATGATGGAAAAGGCGGTGAACTTGCTTGCACATGTGGATGAAATATATATGGACGCTGATACTTTTAAAAAGCGCGAGATAATTAGTTCGATTTTCCCTCACAAACTTGAATATACAAAATCCGGTTTTCGAACCACACAGATTAATGAAGCCGTTAAGCTGATATTCAATATGAGCGCAGCTTTCAACGCCTCACCGAACCACTTTATAAAACACATTCAGAAGAATGTTCAGTTTGGTTACCCCAAAGGTACAGACTTCGAACCGTTCCTTCATGATTTACGAACCCTTTCAAACCTTGCCGCATGATAATTATCCTGTTACAAACTGTAACATCCTTATCCTGCAAGGATTTAACCGATTTTATATTTAGGGATGGGGGTAGTAGTAGCATCAGTTTAAAAAAAATAACTGATGATATAGCGTTGGCAGTTGCAAAAACAGTTGAATTTTTATTAATTGATTTTCTTGTAACATTTGTAACAAATAAAATAAAAAATAAAACCAAACGCAATACTGCAAAGGATTTAAAACACTGTTACAAAAGTTTTCATCCACCTTAAATTATTGGGTTTTGTTACAAACTGTTACACCTTGTAACAGATACTTTTTGTAACAAAATAAAACCTTATAGAGTTTGTAACATTTTGTAACGGGTTTAATTGATTGTTAATGAAAGCATTATCTAAAAATGTTACAAACTCAATTCTAAAATCAGCATCCGGGAATTTATATATTAAAAAATTTTTATGAAAACAATTTTTTACGCCTGCTACATTATCCTGTTTCTGCTGGCTGTTGCCGGCTGGTATATCAAAGGCTTTGGCGGCGGCTGTTTGTTTGGCTTCGCAGTATGTATGCTGTTGCTAACAAGCATTGGCCGTAAATATGCAAAAAAAGCAGAGCGACGCATGAATAAAAACATGCGCGATATAATCATTCAAAATGAATAATCATGGAAACGACTAAAGCAAAGGAATTAAAAATCGTTAATCACAATAATATACTTGCCTCTCAGGTATTTATTACAATTGGCATTTCTCCCCCACTCGAAAATGTGCCGCCACGGCACCAGGTGGAAGCTGCAATTTTTTATGCAACCCTGAATGATGAAAAGATTTTTGTGAAATGTATTGACATCATGTTTGCACAGTTTGATAAGCTAACTGACCACTTTACTTTATGGGCTTACGGGAAAAATTATGATGAATACAGGGAATGGTGGATGAAGCAATACCCGGAAACAAAAGCTGATACTGTTATGATTATTTGTTATTATAAAAAAGCAGAGTAATTATGTGGGTTGTGTTTGCAGTTGAATTGTTTGTTGTTGTAATCTTATCAATTTTATGGGTAGAAATTTTAGATAAAAAAGATTAAGTCATAACGGTCAAGTATTTATTGCAGGTGTGGACTTCAAAGCTCGTCAGCCCAACACTTGCAGAAAAGCTAAATAGAAATTCAAAGACGAGCCTTTAACGTCCTGCCACACTTGCATAAATACCCTTGTTGTAGGCAGTTAAATTTTGTCAAATGATATACTGTGTCCCAAAAGAAATGTACCCAACACCGGATTTATTTATTGAGGAATTAGTTTATAAAGATGAAAATGATTTTGAATGGAGAATTGCCAGAATTGAAGGCGGCTTTATGGTTAAGTTTTTTGGTGTAGAGTATTTCACAGAAACATATTTTGATTTTACTGTGTCAACCGGGAAACATTTTTTACTTAATAATACCGGCTGCATCTTTTTTAAAGACACCGATTTTGAAACTTTTGCGGAGATGCGAGACGTTTTAAAAAATGGATATACTGATGAAATATGGGAAGTCTTTGAGGATTTGTTTACGGAAAGATTTGAACAAGATGAAAGTATTTTGGAATGTGAGGTTGTTCATTAATTGCCTACAACGTGTATCTGTACGCAAACTTTATAATTAATTAAAAACAAAATCATTATACATGGATATTGTACAAGCAGAAAAAATTTTTGTACATACGCATGTAAGTACAGCACTCATAAGCCGCACACCTTCACCCATTCAAAACATACAGATTTGAAAGGCTTCATCCCTATAGACATTCCCACAAAAACATACATCAAAGCATACATCATTCACCTGCTGGGTGAAAAGCCGGTGATGGCGCAAACGCATTGGATAGGCAATAAGCTGTATGATTTGCTGCAGCACCAAACCAATGAGCGTAAAGAAGAATACAGCAACAGCCGCTATAAAACAATACTGCGCATCTACATAAATAAACACGTTTTTAAAACACGCGGCGCCAACCTTAATGAAACCAATCTTAAGAACTTTAATATTTACCTCGAGAAAAAAATTAAAGACCGCTTTCGCGAGATGATGGATGATAAAATTGAAGTACTTCCAAACTTTATGAGCAACCTGCCTTATGTGAGAAAAAAGCTTGGTATAGATGTTGAAGCCTGGGATGATGACAGCATGAAAAAAGATTATTACCGCTATCGCAAAGCCACCGGCAAAAAAACTCTCTACAAGAAAAACTTTTCCCGACATGTCCCTTCCGGCAAGTTCACCAGCACAGGCTTTTAGTTTTGTTTTATGAAACCTGTTTATAGTGGTGTTGTATTACAAACCGGCAATCATAACGGCGGCATTTGTGTTATAGAAATTGCACCGAAAGAATGGCTGCAAAATGATGTTGTAATTGATTTTGACACAGCTAAAATTTTAACGCCGCTTGTATTAACCGGTACTCATAGCTGGCTAAAATTGGAGTTTACACCAAACAGCTATGATTATGATGAGAAACCCAAAAGCGGTAAGAGCGGTACATATTATGAAGTGTCTGCTGCCGGCATTATAAACTACAGCGATGCTGCTTTACAGCAAGCGCTTGAAACAATTCGTTACAGCCAGGTTGTATGCAAGCTCACCGACAGAAATAAATATATAAAGCTTGTCGGCAGTAAAAGCTTTGGCATGCTACTCAGCATTACTTCTACCAACACCAACAAATCAAACGGTGAGCAAACAGCATCTTTATCTTTTTATTTAGAAACAGAAGATGCGCCGCCGTTCTACGAAGCGTAAATACTGCTTTTTTGTCCTTTCACTGCCATCACATTCAATAGATTTTCGTACTCGCAAATATTTCACGCAAGCGAAAGAAATGAATGAACAGAAAAATCATCAGCGAAATTCTTACAGGCCGTTGGTTCATAAATAAACAATGGGCTGATTCGCATCTTCCGCTTGTAATAGCTCTTTTAAAAGGTAATAACCCGGTAAGCTTTGTACAACGCACGGGGAATGAAGGAATAGAATTGCCGTTTATTGTTGACCCATCAACATTAGAAAGAATTGATTCATATAAATATGATTACAGTTCCGGCAAAACAATACCTAATCCAAACATTCCGCCAAACAGTGTTGGCGTCATCCCCATAACAGGGCCGCTCACTTACTATAATGGTGAATGTGGTGAACCAGGAATGATGCAGCGAACAAGTTGGCTGATGGATTTTTTAAAGCGGGATAACATTGGTTCTATAGTGCAAATAATTGATACACCTGGCGGTGAATCACGTGCATCAAGAAATTATGTTGCTCAAATGAAAAAATCTGAGAAGCCAATCTTAAGCTTTATAGATAATTTCTGCTTCAGTTTAGGAATGTGGTTTTCGGCAGAAAGTGATGAAGTTTATTTATCGCATGAGCTTGCTGAAATGGGAAGCATCGGAAGTTATGTTCAGTTACTCGACATAAGCGGCGCGCTTGCACTTGAAGGCTTAAGGCTGATAGAAATTTATGCACCGCAAAGCACCGATAAAAATAAAAATTACCGGGATGCATTAACTGGTGACACAACATTGATACAGGAAGAGCTTAAAGTTTTGGTTGATGCATTTATTAAACACATTGCCAACAGCGGAGCTACTCTAAGATCAGATACAGCAAGAGCCAATATAAAAGAGTGGAACAGCGGTAAAACATTTTTTTCCGGTGATGCTGTTAAAGTTGGTTTAGCTGATGGCATAAGACCTTTTAACCAGGTAGTAAGCAAAGCCGCATGGCTTGCAAAAAGAAAATAATTTTTTTATGAAGTTTAAAAACATACAAAACCTTGTACCAACAACTGAGCATTTTGATGAGAGTGCTATTGTGAATGAAGGTGGTTTTTTATCTGTAAGTCATATGCAGGCAATTGAAGATGCTTTGGCTTCACATGAAACGGCATTAAGCCAGGTGCAAACCGCATTGGATACCGCCAGTGCATCTGTTACTTCTCTTACAACAGAAAGGGCTGAAGCAAATGCAGCACTGCAAACTGCCAACGGTACTATCACTTCACAAAGCAATAAAATTATAAATCTTGAAGCACAGGTAACAGCATTTGGCAAAAAAGAAAGTGGCAACGGAACTGTTTTAGAAACGGGGGGCGATGAACCTGTGGAATTGCCTAAAGCAAAAAGCTTCAGCAGCGACAAAAATCCGGCGAACCAATGGGCAGATAAACATCTGAAAAAGAAAAAGTAATTTTTTAAAATCTAATATCCAATTCAAATGAAACTCTCTCGTATCAATTCCTTTTTATTCATTGCAGTATTTAGCCTGTTCATCTCCGGCTATTTTCAGCTCAACTTATATGGTGCTGCGGGTGTTTTTGGAGGCATGCTGTTGCTCTCACAATTTGCTATTCCGCAAAATGTTTTAAGCGCCACAACTATAACAGCAACACAGGTAATTGCAGACTTCGGCGCTTATTATATTGATAACGGGCAAACCGAAGAGGATATTCACACTGCGTTGCAGGAAACATTTGAATCGCAGGAATTGTTTACGGTGATAGAAAGTGAAGATACGAGGCTTCAAAGAGTGAATGCCGCATTCGGCGAAGTGCTTCAAAGTTTCCAGACAACTTTTACACCAAAAGGTGAAATTAACTTCGATACTGTTTCCATTGATTTATTTAATGTGAAAGTAGATGAAGCTTTTTACCCTGATGCCATAAAATATTCCTGGTTACAATTTATGACAAGCAACAATCTTGATCGTACTACGTGGCCGTTCGTTCGTTGGGTTATAGAAAAATATCTGTACAACCAGATTAAGCTCGACCTTGAAAAAACAATTTATCCTGCTGTTTATGTCGCACCAACTGCCGGCATACCTAATGCGGCAAGTGAGTCATACAACGGGTTGAAGAAAATCATCAACGATGCCATTACTGCAACTGATATAGTTGTGATTCCTACAGGTACGCCAAATGCAGACCCTGTGTTATGGGTAGGGCAGATTGAAACATTTGTTGCCAGTATTCCGGAGCTGTACTGGAGCCAGGGAATGACTATAGTAATGAGCCGCGCATTGGCATTGCGCTATCGCCAGGGAAGACGCAAAAAGTATAACATGAACTATGCGCAGGAGAATGACCTGACGATAGTTGAGGATTTTGAAAATGTAAAAATTGCCGGTTACGCTTCAATGGCGGGCACTAATAAAATATGGGCAACGCCTAAGATGAACATCATACTTGGCTACCGCGGGACTGAGGCTAATATGACAAATGTTGAAGTGGAAAAGGTTGACCGTTTGGTCAAGATTTATACTGATTTCTTCATTGGATTAGGCTTTCTTGATAACAGCATTGTATTTACCAACGACCAGGATTTGACATAGTTTATTCATTTTTAAAACTTAGGCGCAAGCCTCTAATAATATCTTATGGCTGATGAAATAAAAGTGCCTGCAACACTTGAAGAAATGCAAAAAATGTTTGCTGATTTTCAAAAAAAATCAGAAGAACAGGAACAAAAAATTGCAGATATGCAGCTGCAGCTTGCAAAGAAAAAAGGCACAGTAATAAGTGAATCGGTTGTAAAAGCAAAGCCGGTTATTCCTGCAAACCTTGTAAAGGCGCAAGGCAAGGCTTACAAGTGGAACCTTGCACACTTTGTGTTGCCGGGTACATCGGCAGTTTATACGGCTGAAGAAGCGGCACAGAGCGAAGAACTTATTGCAGCAATTTTAGCGTTGCCAGGACAGCAGATTTTGATTGAACAGGTATAAAGGTTTAAAGATGAATCGAGTTATAAATAATAAAACAGATGCAATCGGTCCGGTACAAGGCAGTACAACAAATATTCTTGTCTTTGATGTTTCAAATGGTGTTTTAAGTACAGGCTGTCCGCAAGAGACCGTTGGAGAAAAATAAATTTATAAAACAAATTTTATGAGAATAAAGAATAAAAACTTTTTGAATGATCCTGTAGAAGGAACAACAAGCAATGTACTTGTATCAACCATTGCTGAAGGTGTATTTACAGTTCAGACGGATACTGAATACGATTAAATAAACCCGTTTTAAATTCCATTATCAAAAACAATAAACTTTTTCTATGTCTTACGCATATAAAAATCTCGTAACACCAACAAATGCCAGCAGCGGTATTTCTGAGTTTGTTTTACTTGCACCTGCAGCCTGGTTTACAACTATTGCAACTCCTACAGCACCATTTACCAACCAGGGAGATAGTGTAACTGTTACAGCAGACCACGTTTTTACAACGGGTAAAGGCTTTGCAAAAATGCAGCTGGCGCCGCGTAAAAATAAATTCGACCTGAAAACAACCGGCGACCTCGGCTTAAACAAAATGGTTACGGATGCCATTGAGTTCTTTGTGCCGGGCAGTTATAAAGAGGCTCATGAACAAATGGGAAATCTTATAAACACACCTTTGATTGTGTTGGTAAAAGATTGTGATTGCAAAACTGAAACATATTATCAATTTGGCTGTGATTGTATGTTTGCCTGGGCAACTGTTGATTTTTCAACCGGCTATACGCACGAAGGCAATAAAGGCTATATGGGTAAGATTGTTTTCGACAACCCCCATTTCTTTTATGAAGGTGCAATCACGTTACTTCCATAGCTAACAACTTCAACATGCATAAACGAAAATCCCTTGCCATGGCAGGGGATTTTTATTTATATCTTCGCCTTGCGACTTACTTTTTTATGATGAACAGCAGTCATCTTTTTGGGTGGCTGAGCGGCTTTATGCCGGCTGTTCATCACAGTAAGTCGCATTCTCAGTCACTCAATTTATTTAAGATGGACAGCGAAGAAAAAGATCTGCAAGATTTAATAGAAGAACAGGAAGGCAGGCTTAAAGAGCTAACAGAACTAACGGGGTTATTAAATAAGCTGAAACAATACCTGTACAACTATTATGAACCGGTGCAAAACCCGAAAGAAGCAGAATTTACTTTTTCAACTGATGAAATATGGCGGCAGTTTTTACGTATATTTCCCGACGAGCTTGTGCTGACAAAGGAAATTGTTGCGGCCTGGCTGCATTCAGGCGGATTTACCTTCTACGATTTTGGGCAAATGAAGTTTGAATGGTTACTGAAAAAGGCCAACAAATACCTACCATATGAATCCCAACATTGAACCGGTGCTGATAGAAAATTCATGAGAATTTTAAAGAGAAAGAAGTGCTGCACGGCGTATTGGATGAATTCTTTCAATCCTGGATTATAACAGAACACTTTACCGGCATGACAAAAGAAGCTATGACCAAATACACCAATGGTTACCTGCTGCTGCAAAAGCTTGTGCGATGTATGGATAAGAATTAGTATTTTTGTACTCTTAAAACAGGGGCATCACCTGTATAAAAACGGATAATTATAATATGACTAAGCATTTTCCTCGCTTTATTTATTCTAATCCAGAGAACACAAAAAGTAAAGGACCTTTCATTATTCATACTCGCTTTCCCAAGGTTATTTTAAAAGTTGAAATTTCAGATACAATTAAAGCAGTTCCACTTGAAGTTTGGGACCTATGTACAACTGATGAAATAGCTGAAGTGGCTGGTTATGCCACCAATTGGTACAATTACAATATCAAATTTATTGAACAAAAATATGAGCAGCTGGATAATATCTATAGTGCTCATGTCAAATCCATAATTAATAGGTTTAAAAAATCGAATTTATTTGATGAAGTGTACTTAGTTGGTCCTAACCAAAATCATCTGCTAACGGTTAAGTTTAGCAGAAATAACAAAGAGTGCTTAATTCCTATCGAGCCTAACGATGAAATTGAAAATGTTTCTCACAAAGTTGAATCTGCACTACAATTATTGACAAAAAAAATACAGTATTAATCTTGTCCTTTCAACGGCGAACGCCTGTTGCTAATCTTGCATCATGCTTGATGCATTACGTGCATGGTTAAACGGTAAAAGGGAGTATTATACAGGCGTTGCTTTATTTGAGCAGCTTAGTGATAATAAAGGCTTGCTTATTGTTTTGCGCAAAGGCAAAACAGAATTTACTTATAAAAGATTGCAGGAAGAATTAATGAGCATCTGCCTGCGCATGAAAGCTGAAACAAACAAAGCACCGGCACAACCAGCGAAGCAAAACCCTGAACCATTCGCACCTGTTAACAACGAATTATATGAAGCCTGTTTAAAAGAAGCGCATCTTCTTTATAAAGAATTGATGAATGAACGTGCTTTGCTTTTTGCAAGCACTGTAAGCCAGGATTATGAAGACATCAATCGGTTGGATCTTATTCAGCAGCGCAGCAAACAAGCTGTTGACCTGGTTGTAAAATACCAGCGTGTAAGCCAGCACTATGATCGGGCTGATTATGTAAAGCTTCATGGTAAATTACCTACTGATTTAAATAATGAACTGCCGGCAGATGAATATGATTCGCTGCCTGATCACCTGGTGAAACAAACACTCGATAACCTGCGTAAGAATTATAACAAGATAAAAAAACGTGAAGCAACTGCAGAGCGTATTGCCTTACTGCAAAAGCATGAAGTGAATATTAAAAAAGTGGAAGCAAGATGGCTCTTATTAAAACCGGCGCAATAGATGCACTTGATGAGGATTTTAATTACCTGCACGCAACTGCAGGTGATGATGATTTTGTTATTTGTAAAGGACCTGAAAAATTAAAATCACTGCTTGAAAAATTGCAGCAGGATAAGCAATTGCATTTTATAAGTGATGGTTACTGGAGTATGCATGATCTTGTAACAGAGCTATTAAAAAAATATCGGCCGGCAGAAATATTTATAACCACTTATGCTTTGCGGGAGTTTGCTGTAAAGCAATTAATCAACGCAATAGAGCGCAAACAAATTACATCAGTAACGCTGCTGATTGATTATAAAGCAAAGGCAAGAACACCTGAAGTATATCAGCTCGCCAGCATGAATTTTAACCGCATTTATTTAACGAGCATCCATGCAAAAGTTACTGTGTTGCGAAGTGCTGCAGGTTGTATTACAATTGTTGGCAGTGCAAATTGGACAAGCAATCCGCGCATTGAAAGTGGAGTGATAAGTCTAGATGAAGCAACAGCAAATTTTCATATTAACTGGATAGAAAAAGTTTTAAACAATGCAGAAATCTTTGAATGATATAACAGCTGAAGATGTAAAAGAAATTGAGCGTCTCGCAGGCTTATTTTTTACACCAAAAGAAATATCGTTGATGTTAGAAATAAATCCATCTGGATTTTTTTCAGCATGCAGTGTTGAAGAGAATAAAATTTATAATGCATTTCAAGGGGGCAGATTGCAGGGCGAAGTGGATTTAAGGACCAGTATAATGAAAATGGCTAAAGCCGGCAGCTCACCGGCGCAAACCATGACGCTTGATATGCTGAAACAATCGAAGATAAAATTGCTTGATAATGGGTAGAGAAAAGAACGTTGGAAAACTGTTGCAGGAAAAAGCAATGCAGGTGTCAACTGCAGCAAACTTGCTTGTTACCAAAACAAGAGACTGGCAGGTCATCAAGCAATACATCAATAACCGCATCAGTGAAATAAAGCTTACCGAAACTCAAAAGAAAAAGCTTGAGCGATATCAATACATTTATAATCAACTTGTCTCCGGGCGCTATACCGAGCAGGAAGTTGTAAACCAGGTTAAAAACTTATACAAAGTTGAATTGGTGCAGGCGTATGAAGACCTGAACAGCACCAGGGAATTATTTATTACAACACTCAACATTAACAAGCGCTTTGAATTAAAAATGGAGCTTGAGAGTGCTAAAGACTGCAAGCGTAAATGTATTGAGATTGCAGACTTTAAAAATGCACAGGCATACTCAAAAGTTATTGCCATGCTGTTGCGTGAAGTGGAAGACGATGAGCAAACTCCGGCAGACATGTTTGAAGGAATATTTATCGAAGCCACTTTTGACCCGGCATTGTTAGGAGCTCCGCCAATTGCTAAATCAGAAATTCGTGAGCTAATGCATTCCATCAATGCCAAACGCACGAAAAAAATTAATCTTGATTTTATTGAAGATGCAGAATTTGAAGATGTATGAAACGTAAGCAGCACTTTAATAAGCCTCAATTAAGAAGCTTAACAATCGGCGCTCCAACGGAGGTTATTATCGCAGGACGTGGTACCGGTAAAACTGTTGGAATACTTGCACCAAAATCTGCCCACTGTTATTATCATACCATGCCACGCGGAACCGGTGTAATTGTAAATGCAACCTACACGCAGGCATATACACGCACATTAAAAGAACTTGTTCGCGGCTGGCAAATGATTGGTCTTATTCCGGAGCATCATTTCATTGTCGGCAGAAGACCGAGTGAGCAATGGATAAAAAAATGGAAATGGAAAGGACCGTTTGCCCCGCCCGTTGAATACAAACATTTTATTTCCTGGTATAACGGCGCCGTTGCGCAGCTCATCAGTCAGGACCGCCCAGGTAGTGCTAACGGTATAAGCATTGACTGGATTATTGGTGATGAAGTAAAATTGCTTAATGAAGAAAAATTAAAGAGTGAATTGTTTCCTGCTAACCGCGGCATCATTCCTGATTTTGCAAATAATCCTTATCATCATGGCTATACGTTCACTACTGATATGCCGGTTGGTTCATCCGGCAAATGGATTTTAAATATGGCTGATAAAATGGATAAACATACCATTTTAAGAATTTGGAAAATACAGTCAGCACTCTTTAAATTCAAAGAGATTTCTAAGACATCAAAGAAAAATCAAAGAGCTAAAATTGATGAAGCAATTGATTTGCTTAGCGTTGAACTCTCTGATGCCAGGCATGGTGTATTATACTTTCAGAGAGCTTCAACACTTGATAACATTCATGCTTTAGGTATTGACTATATAAAACAGCAGATGCGTGATACATCTGCTTTCTTATTTGATGTACAGATTCTTAATCTTGAGCCCATACGTTTGGAAGATGGCTTTTACCCGGACTTTGATGAAGATGTGCATGGTTATTTTTCTGAAGAGGAAAGCTACTTTGATAATACAGAGATTGATTACCTGAACCCAATGCTTACATGCAGGAAAGACAAAGACCTGAATACAAACGCGCCCCTGCACATAGCGCTTGACTATAACAGGCGCATACATCCTTTAGTGGTTGCTCAGGATGATGGCAAGCAAATCAAAGCTGTGAAGGGCATGCATGCATTATACCCGGGTAAATTGAAAGAAGTGATGAAGTTGTTTAATGATTATTACAAACCACACAAACGCAGGATGATTTACTATTGGTACGATCACACTGCGGTTGGCGATGACAATGAAACAAAAAAGAGTGAAGAAGTAATTAAATACCTGCGGGATGCAAAATGGATCGTAAAACCAATGTATATAGGCCAGCAACCAGCCCATGAGAGCCGTTACCGCATGTGGGGGCATGTACTTACTAACGATAAACACTATGACAGAGCCTTTGCTATAAACAGAGAAAATTGTTCGGACCTGATTAGTTCTATAACGCACACAGAAGCCGAGAAAAAGAAAGATGGATTCGGTAAGAATAAGAAGCCTGAGCATGATGATAATGTTCCGGCAACAGAAGCACCACACTACAGCGATGCATTAGATACTCTAATGATTGGTTTGCTTGAAAGTAAATTACCTTATGGAATAGAAAGTAAAGCTGTTGGTGGCTACATGATGGGTTAATGATGGTGTTGCGCAAGCGCCGGGCTTTACGCTTGTACAAGGTATCTCTTCAATCCCTAACACACGCATTGAGATTCGTTTCATTGATTCGGCTAACCTGGTAAGCAGGTGTACGCCTCATTATTCAACAAACCATAATGCTTTAATAAAATATCAACGTTGCACCGCTTTTTGCGTACCAACGTTGCCCTTTTCTGCGTAGGGGCTGCGCGAACCCCGCATTTATAGGGGCAAATCATATATCCATTACAAAAGCTTTCCGGCGTCCTCTTATTGCGAATAGTGCGGGCGGCAGTTTTTGTGTTCGATTTTTTCTTTTTAGAAAAATTAAATTATTAATGCTTTGAAAGTCAGAAAAAAGTTTGCTTTTTGAGTAAAAAAAGTATAAATTCATTTTGCTAAATGATTGTTTTTTAGTAACTTGAATGAAATTCAAAACAGGAGCACCACCTGCCTAAAAACTGGTAACAATTTTTATGACTACGAAAGTAGCACCCACCAACGGCACGCATAAAGACGTTGCCAAGCAAGACAAACCAACTTTATTAAACGGCGTAAAACCAAACGTTGATGTGAAAACCGAAACACCCGTTGTTAAGTTGCCCACTAAAGAAACAGCACCGGAAAAGCCAGCCTTGACTTCTCTGGAAGATCGGTTTTACAAACTGGACACACTTTTCGCCTTACGCGACAAACACGAAAAGCTTAAAGATTCGCTCGACAAGCTGAACAAGTTCAAATTATCATCTGATGGCAGGAGCGATAACATCGTTTTGCTTGATGATAAAGGAAACAAGTTCACCACAAGCAACCCTGATGTGTTGGCAAAGGTTGTTGCATGGTTGAAGGATGATTTAACGCAGAAGATTAAAGAAGTTGATACACAAATCACTTTGTAAATCTTTTACACCAGCAGCTCTGTAAATGCAGGGCTGCTTTCATTTCTATTCTTCATCATTCAATTAACAGCCATGACACATAAACAAAAATGCGTAGAGCATTGTAAAGAATATTTAGACAGCCTCAATCTTTCTGCATATTACAACAGCACCCACTTTGAACATATTTACCGCAAGTTCAACGGTGCGCAGGGCAACGCCTTTTCAATCGGTTTAAACGCCGCAGATTTCATTCTTATAAACGCTAAACCTTTAAGCCATGACACAGGAAATGAGAATTAAGCGCGAAGAATTAAAAGGCATCAGCCGCATGTTACAGCAGGCAGTTAAAAGCGGCATGTATGACAGTGTTAATGAAGGATTAGCCGCTATGTATTCAGAACAGGGACACACTGAATTGCATTCATACAGGCAATGGAAAGAAAAAGGTTACCAGGTACGCCGCGGCAGTAAAGCTTTGTTGTTTTGGGGTGAACCCATCAAAGGCGGCAAACAGGAAGGCGAAACAGAAAACGGCTTTGAATTTTTTCCGCTGGCATATCTGTTCAGCCAGTTGCATGTTGAGCCAATAGAAACACCCGTTATGCTTAAATAACCGTTTACAATCGGTTAAGAAGTTGCCACCCGGCAACTTCTTTCTTTTTACTCTACTCCGTTACCTCTATGTTTCGCAAAAAGAAAGAAGCAAAGAAAAATAAATGATTAAGATATTTTGTGTAACTAAAAAGTTACACTATATTTGATTTATGAACGAAACAATAAAAATGGCAATTGATAAAGGAGCTAAACTTTATGCAAGTATTTCTGGCGGTAAAGATGGTCAAGCAATGTGTAAGTTTCTAAGCTCTAAAAACATTAAAATATCAGAATTAATACATGCTGATTTAGGTAGAACGGAATGGAAAGAAAGCATGTCATTGTGTAAAAAATTATCTGAAGAATTAAATATTCCACTTCAGGTTGTTACAAGATCAGATAAAGCTGATATGCTTGAACATTGGCAAAACAGAATGTATAAATTACAAGGCACAAACAAACCTTTTTGGAGTTCATCAAAAAACAGATATTGTACAAGCGATTTAAAGCGTGATCCAATTGATAAGTTTTTCAGAAATTGCGGTGATGATTTTATAATTAGTTGTGAAGGAATAAGAGCAGAGGAAAGCAATAAGCGTGCAATGAAAAATCCGTTAGAAATTAGAACAAGGATTACTTCACCATATTATGATGGCATGTCAGTTGAAGATGCAATCGAAAATTATCAACCAGGAAAAAGGTTGGCGATAACGTGGTATCCAATTTTTAATTACACTTTACAAGAAGTTTGGTTGTCTTTTGGAATGTCTAAGGCACTATTACAATTCGCAAGATTTGATTATAAGCAAACTA
>CAXSIE010000003.1:24055-24335 GCA_964237295.1 uncultured Flavihumibacter sp.
TGGTGGCCTTTCCATCCGGCATATGTCTATGGCAACGAAAGGGTGAGCTGCATGTTTTGTATCTTAGGTTCTTTAAATGACTTAAAAGTTGCTGCAGATCACAATCCAGAATTATTAAATGAAATGATTGAAATGGAAAATTATTCAGGCTCAACTTTTAAAAACAATTGGAGTTTAAAAAATCTGTTATGATTGAAAAAGTCTTTTCTTTTCTAAAAGCTGACCAGTTTTTTGAAAAATATCTCCCGGAAATAAAATCCTATAAGCATAAAATCAGGGG
>CAXSIE010000003.1:24345-26934 GCA_964237295.1 uncultured Flavihumibacter sp.
GTAAAAATGGTCGCGGCAATCCCACGTCCTTTTCTAATGACGAAGAAAAAAAAATAAAAAAAGCCATAAAACAGATGCTTAAAGATTTCAAGATATAATTTGTCCTTTTCCTCCCCTCCACCTCTCTCTACTTTAGCCGCATGGCAGCAGTTGACCTCAAAGAGTGCATCAACATCATTGAACGCGGCGAATGGTTCGCAATCCGCTTTATAACCGCCGATGTAAAAAAAGGCAACGGCGGCAGGGTCGTCGAAATTCCAAAAGCCCGCATCGCCAGAAGTCATCATCCGCTCGGCTCAACTTTGTCGCCCAGAAAACGGGAAGAGGAACTTTTTAAAAACCCTAATCACGCATTCAATTTCACGCGCAACTTAGAATTGCCCAACAAACAAATCCGCAAGGTTCATCCCATCCTTATCACCCACATAAATCATCAGCCTGTAGTATGAATACAAGCGAAATACATATCGCAGGTCCTGTGGCATTTATGGAGCAAAGCGCAAGTGCTGTTTATTTTTCTAAAGCCAGCACCAATGCCGGCACATTCCAGGGCGGCGATGGCAGCGGTACAGCAGCACCTATTAAGAAGCTGCAAAACAATTTAAATCTTGCTTATTGGGGTGAGGATAACCGCTTCCCTCAAAACATTGAACAGCAGATGGCATATTGTGGTGTCGGCAAATCTGCGCTCGACTGGAAGGCGCGTGCCTTATATGGCGCCGGCATTATTCCGGGTAAGGTAATTGATTATGAAGATGGCGGCAAAACCGAAATATTTCAGCCGCTGGACAGGAAAAAAAATCGTAAAAAATATAAAGCGGTTTATGATTTTTTAGAACATCGCCGCACACAACGTTTCTTCCTTGAATACCTGCAGGACTGGACTTGGTTCTTCAATTGTTTTCCCGAAGCCTGCCTGAGCAACGATGGCAAAACTATTACGCATTTTGTGCATCAGGAAAGCTGCGACAGCCGCTATAAGAATATGAATGATAACGGTGTCATTGATACCGTTTACTTGTCCAAGCTTTGGGGCGCAGCTGCTGACCAGTATGCAAAGTTTGACCCTGCAAAAAAAATGCGTGGCCTTATTGACAATCCTAAAGATCCTGCCCTGCTCGATTCTAAATATCTGAAGGCAGTGGATTGTGTTGATATGTACAGCCAGGTTAACAGCCTGAAAGCAATCGCAGAAAAGCAGGTAAAGAAAAAGAAGCCTACCGATTTTAAATCAGCTATTGTTCCCGTTAACTATCCTTCTGTAAACAAAACATATTACCAGATTCCTTACTGGGATGGCGCAAGGCTTGGCGGCTGGATTGAAATTGCCAGTAAAATTCCTTCGCTCATCAAAACTTTATACAACAAAGCTTTCCGCATAAAGCATCACATAGAAATTCCGGAAACATACTTCGACCAAAAATTTGGCTTTGAAAAATGGAATGCAATGAATGAAGCCGAACAGCTTTCAGAAAAAAAGAAGTTGTTGAAAGATATGGATCAGTTTCTTTCCGGCGAGGAGAATGCATACAAAACATTTGTTTCTTTTTTCCAGATTGATAATCACGATCACAAAGAGTATGGCCAGGTGAAAATAACTGCCATTGAAGACAAATCAAATCTGGATAAAGAACTCATCACCCAATCTGCCGCAGATGTTGAAATATTAATTGCCATGCAGGTGCATCCCTCTTTGTTCAGCGCCGGTATGACGGGCAGCATGTACCGCAGTGGCGGCGGCTCCGGTTCAGATATCCGCGAAGCCTATCTCGTGTACAATGCTTTATTAAATCTTGAGCGCAAAGTAATGCTGGAGCCCTTGTATGTAATGCGCGATTATAACCGTGAAGTGGGCGAGGTAAGTGAGTGGGAAGATGATATTGAATTCCGTGTGCGGGATACTGTTTTAACAACGCTCGATCAGGGTAAAGGCACTACAAAAGTTGTAAGCTGATGATAACAACCAACATAAAAAAGTTTTCTATGAAAAGAGTTCGCAATAAATACCAGGTGCCGCTAAAACTCTGGAAAGAATTTAAAACACCGGCTTCTAAAAAAATTTATAACAATGTCATGAAAGAAGCATTGCCAAATCAAAAGGCAACTCTTTCACCAACCACAAAGCCGTTAACGGAAACGCAGTGGCGTGTCATCTGTCATAACATGGCAACTTATGCAGCTTGGGCACTTGCAGGTAAGCCGGTGCATAAGGGCACTGAAATAAAAAGAGAAGCATCATCCGGTGATGATGAAATAGTAACAGCTAAATAATTACTTTATGAACTGGATTTTTATTTTAATGATTGAGTATTTAATTGGATTTGCATGCATGATCTTTTGGATTTACAGCGGTAAGCTTTCAATAACTCCGGCAACTCGGTTTTATAAATTTTTGGCAATCGTTATTTGGCCACTTATATGGGTGTCAATGCTTTTTATTTTATTGAAAGATTTGTATAAAACAAAAAAAAATGCTTTTTAAAGACAGCGATAAATTAAAAGAATACGCAGAGTTCACCGCCATCAACTTTGCCAGCGTTAAGCTCACCATACGCCAGGTAGAAGAAGGGGAGTTGATTGCTATTCTCG
>CAXSIE010000003.1:26944-35505 GCA_964237295.1 uncultured Flavihumibacter sp.
TCGGCAATGATTTATACAGCAGTTTAAATGTTGCATATACGCAGGCAACAGATGAAACAACTTTGTCGCCGGCAGAGCAAAACCTGCTCGATAAATGCCGCATGCTCATAGGTCCGTACGTGGCTTATTATTACGCACCCAAAGCAGAAATAAGTTTAAGCGATGCCGGTCCGCGCCGTCAGGAAACAAACACGGCAAAATCTGCTTATGGTTACCAGGTGGTAAACTACCGCGAACAAAAATTGCGCGAAGGTGAAATAGCTGCTGAGTCTTTGTTGCAGTTTTTGGAAGATAATAAAACGGCTTATCCTGACTGGGTTGCCAGCACTGCTTTTAAAAAATATCGCTCACTCTTCATAAAAAATGCAAAAGAATTTAATGAGTTGTTTCAATCGGCTTCCCCTTACCGCAATTACTGGGCATGGCGCTATAAAATGTATGATGTAGAGCAGCAGATAATAAAGAAAGAAATCGGCAAAGAGTTGTTTGATTATCTCAAAGACATTGATGAAGATGCTGCCGGCACTTATAGTGAAGCTGAAACCGAATTACTGTACAAGCTTAAAAAAGCCATTGCTTACTTCACCGTGGCTTATGCTATTCCTTTTCATAATGTAAGACTCGATAGCAACGGCATCACCGTCGTAAGCGGCAATAATACCGTTGCCAATAAAGACCAGGATGGCAGGAGAGCAGCTTCAGGCGATGACCTTAGCCACATAGCACGCGATGCAGATGGCGATGCACGCGGCTGGATGCAGGACGCACTGGATTACATCATTGCCAATGCAGTTGAGTTTCCATTATATCCCGTGGTTGTGGCTTCTTATATAACAGCTGATGAGTATTGCGATGGCAGCAATGAATGTTTAGGCAGTTCTTATGGGTTGATATAAACTTTTAAAAACAGTTATGAAGTGTCGTTACCAAAAACAAATGCGGAGTTCTGGGAGAAGCATACAAAAACTGCCTTATTAATTTTTATGTGCAGTTGCTTTTGGGTGCTTTTATACTTCATTTTAAAAAACGATAACAACCAAACCAACGATTGTAAAACGCAGCTGATGTTTTGGCAACAGTTATTTGTAAATGAGAAAAGAGCAAACGACAGTTTTAAAAATGCACTCATCATGAAAGACCAGATCATTCAGCAGCACGAAACTTCCGACAGTGTATTAAAAGCAAAAACGAATGAGTCAGTAAACGAAATTTTAAAAACAAAAAAATGAAAATCATCACCTACGCCATTGTAATTATGTTTCTTATAGGCATGTTTACTACAGGTTTTTTTGTTGCAAAACATTTTTACAAACCGCGGTTGTTTGTAAGCATGCCTAAATCTCCCCCTTCAGTGCTGAACGTTAAACCTACTGCCATTTATAAAGACAGCAGTGGCGTTGAGCATTACCAATTCACAAATAATCAGAACAACTATACCAGAAATGAAGCCTTAAGGCAGTCATCAACGTTACTTCCATATATAGATAGTCTTGCACGTGCACTAAACACAAAATCAAAAAATATTGAAAGCAGTGTTACAATTCAATCCGAAACTAAAGCAGACAGCACACCTTTTTATAAAAAGCAAATTGACAGTTTAAAGCGGCTTGTTTTTTTTTACAATGACAAATATCTTAAGCTTACTGTTCGCACCGGTATTCCTACAGATACGTTAGACAACGGCTCATTTGATTTTGCCTACAATGCAGAGCTGAACATCAATCAATATTTTAAGCGAAAAAAAATATTGGGTTTATCAATCGGAGCAAAGCAAAGCTTCACAGATATCAGCAGCAGCGATCCGCGCACTACTATTATGGGTGTAAACAAATTTACAATCCGGCAACAAATACCTTCCTATGGTTTAAGGCTGCAGGGTTTGGCAAGCTATAATTTTAATTCAAATTCATTCATAGCCGGCCCCGCATTGAGGTATGATTTTGATAAATGGAGTTTGCTTGGGGCATATTACTATAATTTTTCTTTGAAGGATTGGCAACCGGTTGTAAACCTGCGCTATGATTTTATCAGATTTTAAAATTCAATTATGAATACAATCAAAAATTTTCTAAAACAAATGTTTGCCGAAGATGGCAACATAAGTTCAAAACGTGTCGTTGGTTTCGGTGCCTTTTTATTAGTGGCAATATGCGTTATCTGTGCTTTATTCAAAGCCCCGCGTTTAGTGCCTGAATTCATGTGGACAGGCTTGCTGTTGCTCATCGCTACCTGCTTTGGTTTAAATACTTTTTTACAATCAAAAGCCATGAATGTAAAATCAAAAGCCGTTAGCGATGTGGCGCAGGATTCAGGCGATGCAAACGAAATTTTAAACAGCCCTAAACCTTCTGCATGATAGAAATACAGCACGAGAGAATGAGCGATGAGTTTGAAAAATTTCATTTGTCAAACCTGCCTTTCGGCGCAGCCTTGCATCATTTCACCGGCACAGATAAAGGCGGTCCGCACGATCATCCCTGGGCTTTTACTACGTACATTTTAAAAGGCGGTTACACAGAAAAAGTGTACACCATATTACCTGATGGCACCTGGCAAACATCGTTAGAATCTCGCTTCCAGGGCAACGTATATTCCTTTACTGCGCAACACATTCATGAAATTGTTCATCTGCCGGAAAGCGGATGCTGGACGTTAGTAATACCTGAACCATGGGAAAGGCAATCCCGCTTTTGGCGCTTTGAAAAACACAGAATTTGCTGGCGTTTGTGGCATGAAAGTGAACTTGAATTAAAAATATATCAACCATAAAATTTATGCAAATTCCGCACATAGATTATGAAATGCTTTTCTCAACTATGGTTATAAAGCCGGATTGGGAAAACCAAATTCGCGATGCCGCCCTGCGCATACTTTTAAAAAAAGAAAACTATGATATTGCGGTTATGCGCATCAACCAGCGCATGCCTTGGTATTTTGTTGGCATCATACATTCATTGGAATGCGGCCTAAGTTTTACCTGCCACTTTCATAACGGCGATTCTTTAAAAAAATGCACAGTGCACCAGCCCGCGGGCAGGCCCGTTCAGGACCCCGTAAACGGCGCAGCATCAGGTTACACATGGATGGAAAGTGTTATTGATGCCATGCAGCTAAAAGGATTTGATAAACAGGAGCACTGGTGCTTAAAAGATATGCTGTTTCGCTACGAAAGCTACAATGGTTTTGGCTACGAAAAATATCATCAGATGCATTCACCTTATCTATGGTCCGGTACAAATCATTATGAAAAAGGCAAGTATGATGAGGATGGAAAGTTTAATGCCGACTTGATAAGCAAACAGGTTGGCGCCGCACCCCTGCTTCGTTACTTAACTGATAAAACAATTGGCATAGTGAAATAATTTTCATGGTTAGCAATCGGTTTTGCTCATCGGGGCGCATTTCTATGCGCCCTCTATATTTGCAGTATGAGCGATTACCTGGCTAACAAATTAGATGGTGAACAGTTGGAACGTCTGGCTTTTGAACAACATGATGATTACTGGTCGGATATTGATGGCGAAGTCCTCGTATATGAATTAATAAACGGCTCAGGATATCAGCAATTTGTTTTTGATGATGACCATCATCAGAAGTTCAGCTTCGGAATTCCCTTAAAAGCAGTGATTGATTTAATGCAGCGTTATAAATCTGTTACCGGTCATGATGCACGGTACTACACTGGAGATTTGCCTATAAATGCACAATAATAAAATTCGCCCTATATTTGCTATTACTAAAACTTCTAGCCATGACACCCTTTAATATTAGCGTTGAAAATGAGAATTACCAGGTAACTCCTCACCAGCAGCCTGACCAGGTTATTTATGAAGTAATGGGCGTGAACTTTGTATGCGCTGTTGGCTTAAACGAACATGCGGAATGGGAAGCAAATAACTGTACTTCACCAGAGCTAATTAATGCTATTGGAGCAGCAATTGAAAATCACGAAAACTAACTTTATGTGCAACTTTATGGGTTACAAGGTGGACAAGGATACTTACATCCGCCTTAAAAATATAGAGAAACAATTTGGCACCGATGCTGCATTGGAGGTTTTACGAAGTGGCTTTGAGTATGATGACTGGAGCGTGATAACTGCTTCGCAGGATAAACTTGATTGGGAAGAGCGTAAAATGCATTGGGAATTTATCCCGGATTTTGTGCAATCAATGGACGATTTGAAGCTTATCCGCAAAGGAATTGACCCTAAAACCGGTAAACGCGCAGTTGACGCAAAAACCGGCAAGCCAAAGCCAATTATTCCCTGGCTAAATGCCAAGGCAGAAAATTTGCTTTCAAGTCCTATGTGGAGTAACTCCGCCCGAAACCGGCGGTGCCTCATCCCGGCAACCTGGTTCTATGAGTGGCGATGGTTTAAAGCATCCGGTGCGAAGAAAGAAGAAGCTTACCCATATCTCGTAAAAACGCAGGGTACAGAAACTGAACATTTTTTAATGGCAGGAATTTGGAAACCCTGGACAGATAAAACTACCGGTGAAACTATAGATACCTTTGCGCATGTTACCACCAGTGCCAACAGTTTAATGCAGCAGGTGCATAATAAAAAATTACGCCAGCCAACAATATTACCTGCAGAGCTTGCAGAGCGATGGATTTTTGATGATTTGAATGACAAGGAAATTCTTGAAGTGGCATCTTATCAGTTCCCATCAAATAAAATGTATGCGCATACATTACCAAAAGACTTTAAAACTGCAGCAGATCCCACAGAACATTTTCGCTACGAAAACCTTCCTGAATTAGTATTAGAAGAATGTTGATGCTTTTTAATCTCTTTGCATGTATCCTGATTATATAACCGTTTATGATCACAAAGGCAAGCAGCACGAGCTTTATCTAAGCCTGGAAATTAAAACTGACCAGATAGAAGTCTGGTGTGCATACAAAGAAGATTTTTTTATTGTCTGGCGCAATAACAGGCCGTTATTAAACTCAAATAACTCAAAAGCCAAACTTAAATGGGATTTAATAAAGCCAGACAGAGTAACAGATGCCAGGCTGCTTGCTAATGTACTGGATGAATTAAAAAAAATTATTAAAGACGAAGAAACCGGTGGCTTTGAAGCGCGCATGGAATATATAAGAACAAAGAAAAGTTATTAATTATACTTGTCCTTTTTCCAGCTTCACACGCAAAATACTTTCGTTATGTGGTCAGCATTAATTTATATCAGCCAAAAAATTTTGATTATGCGATTGACTTTCCTTCTGCCTGGAATGAATTAACAGTAAAAGAATTGTTCGCCGTCTGCAAACACCAGCTTGCAAAGTTTTTAACCATAGAAGAACAGCTCACTGCGATCTTTCATGATCTCTTAAATATTCGTTGTCATAAAAGATTTAAGTTACCGAAAAACTATTTTGGTTTGTTGAGTGCAGAAGATGTTGCCACTAATCTCGTTAGCCTTCTATCTTTTTTATACACAGAAAACAAACTTACAGAGCAGCTCTTACCAACACTCATCTTGCCCGGTTCAGAAGCTATTGAAATGAAAGGTCCTGAATCAGATTTCAATAACCTTACCTGTGGCGAGTTTGAAGATGCAGAAATATTTTTTCATGAGTTTATCAATACACCCAAAGCAGAATCGCTGTCGCATCTTACAGCCATTTTATGGCGCCCGCAGGACGAGCCATATCTTAAATTCAATAAAGAGGCAAACACCTGGCAAACGTATAATCATGAAAAAGTTTTAAACAAATTCCTGCGCTTAAAACCGCATGTGCTCTATGCCTGTTTTGTCTGGTATGCCGGCTGCAGGGCAATGTTGCCTTTATATTTTCAATCCATCTATAAAAAAGGTACAACAAAAAAAGAAAGTGAAGTTGAGCAACCCGATTTGCTCGCCTTCACCAAATGCATTCATGCGGGCGCCGGTGCAAAAAACGGCAGCCGCACAGACATACGCCGCACACTCCTTAAAGAATTTTTTATGGAAATGGAGCTCGAAGCCCAGGAAGCAGAAAAAATAAAAGCAGAATATGGTAACAAGTGATGTTAAAGCATACATAGATTATTTCCGCCAGCTTGCAGTGCAGCATATTAACCTGCAGCACAACCCCGCTTCGGAAGATGGTGATGCCGCGCCCGGCGCCTGTCATTTTTCAAGATGGACGGCTGATGAAGTAGTAACCGGTTTAAGAAGCCGTGTTAATTTTCCGGCACTCTTGCTCGAGCTCTATGAGCTCACCACTAAATCAACAATCGAGTACGATGTTAAAAACAATTATTCAGGAGCCTTCAGCGTAGTACAGTCCGCCTTAAAAGAAAACTATGCCTCAGAAGTAGAAGCCTTTGCCCTCACAGAAAAAATTGTATCTGATTTATTAAATAAAATATGGGCTGATCATTATGCGCCCGGCGTGGAAAGATGCGAAACCCCTTTCATGTACTTCAATTTTGATAATATAAATATTACGCCCTTTGGTCCCGTTCTCGAGAATGAATTTGGCTATCGTGTTGAATTCAATTTTATGATGATGTGCGAGCGGACTTTTGCCCATCCGCCTGCACCTGGTATATTCATCGCCACCCAGCAGGGAAACAACATACTCATGGAAACTTAATTTGTCCTTTTCCTCTTTTCTGCCTCACTCTACTTTAGCTGCATGGGTTTTACAAACCTGCTTGAGCTAAAGAATACAAAGCCGGGCATCGGGGAAAATGTATGGTTTGCACCTGTAGCCTGGTTTACGCCTAACGGCATTAAAAAAGCGATTCCTGATTCAGTCATCATAGCAGAAGACCACGAATTTTTACCCGGTAAAGGGTTTGTAAAACTGCAGCTGGCGCCGCGTAAAAATAAGCTCGATGTTACAAGCATTGGCGACCTCGGCTTAAACAAGTTCTTTTTTGAGTTGGATATTTTTTTGCCGGGCAGTTATGCAGAGCTGCATGAGCAGGTACAAAACCTGCTGAATGTACCGCTCATTGTTTTATGCTACGATGCCGATTGCCCGATTGAATTTTATTACGATTTGGGCACGGCAGAAGAAGCCAGCTACCTCACGGTTGATTTTACAACCGGTGTTATACAGGATGGTTCTAAAGGATATGCCGGCAGAATTTACACAACATCAACCGCCGTCTGGCTGTATGAAGGCTTTATCACAACGCCTGATGAGCAGCCGATACTGACAGAACAGGGTGATTTCATACTCACTGAAAGTGGCGAAAAAATTTACATAGAATGAAAAAATTATTTATTGTTTTTCTTACTTTGCTTACTGCCTTTAATCTGGCTGCGCAGGGTGTAAAAATTTCTGAAATGCCTGACTTTTCCGGCAATTCAAATAACGCATACTTCCCTGTAATATTAAGCAACACCAACTATAAGCTGCGCGTGCAGAATATTGGTATAAATGATGTTTTTATAAGAAACGACAGCGTATTTAAAATTCGTTTCGGGCAGGAAGCATTTCTCTATAAAATCTCTGTTGATTCTGCTGGGAATGCAATAACATTTATAAACATTGGCAATGGTTACCGTTGGTTTTCTCCAAACATCAACGGCTTTAAAACTGTTTATGCTGATACAGGCATCACTATTGACAGCACAATCCATGCGAATGCCTTAAATATAAAAGCAACCGAGCCGCTTTTTAAAGGCAGTGCCGCTTATGGCATTACTGCGCAGCAAATCATTCATTGGGATAATGTTTATACCTGGTTCAATTTAAACGGATGGAACAGCTATGCGCCCTCTTCCTTTGTCTCTTCTTCCAAAACAATTACTATCAATGGCAACACCCAACTGCTCACTTCCAATCCGGCTTTTACAATCACTGCCGGCAGTACATCAACTTTTAATTTTGATTCTGCCTTAGCCACTAAAACAACAAATAATCTGGCAGAGGGAAGTACAAACAAATATTTTCATGGAAACATAAATGTGGGTGCTGCTTATCGCTGGGTAATTCCAAATACAAACCAGCATAAAACGTTTCGCAACGGAGTAGCATTTATCATTGATTCCAGTACTGCAAATGAGATAAAGGGCTCGGTTGATACTGGTTACCTGAATGCATTGTATGGCGGCATAGATACTTCTACGCTTTCACCTTACACACTGGATTCCACAGGGTTGGCAGCCGGTAAAATTCCTTTTACAGGCACAGACAAGAAATATCATGCGAGCAATTGGTTTTTATATGACTCTGTAAATCGTAAATTGATTATTGGCTTTCTGAACGCATCATCCTATGGCACAAGCACAAAACTTGCTCTAAATGGCAATGCCCGGTTTAATGGTACATCTACTGCAACAGGTTTTAAAACGCCTACGGGAACGTCTTCGCAATTCTTAAAAGCGGATGGCAGTGTGGACGGGAATACGTATTTAACGGCCAATCAAACTATCACCTTAAGCGGGGATGTTACAGGCAGCGGCGCAACAGGAATAACTACAACGCTTGCAAACACGGCTGTTACAGCAGGAAGTTATACAAATGGAAATTTTACCGTTGATGGTAAAGGAAGGCTTACAGCGGCAAGCAATGGGAGTGGAGGCAGTGGCACTCCCGCAGGTAATTACGGC
>CAXSIE010000004.1:0-26784 GCA_964237295.1 uncultured Flavihumibacter sp.
TTAAGGCGTTTAAAATAAATATGCATCCGGGAAATAGCATATGAAACGGAACGTGGAAAATGACTGTTCAATACAATCTGTTCCACAACATTTTTTGCTTCAAAACCGCTGCGATAGGTTTTAAGATATAGCTGGTGACCTGCCATTGAAAGCAAAAAATATTTCCAATAGGTGGCATCAGAGGTTTTATCAGCATCATAGCTGAGTGTGCTGAATTTTACATCAAGAATATCAGCGCTTTGAATGCCTCTTTCAAGGTATTTGCCGATATTCATAAAAGCGGTTCCCTCACCCCGCGCCATGGTTACGTCTGCTGTTCCATAAAACAATAAACATTGTTTAATAAGTATGTCCAGTTCAGTAATCGGATCTTCTGCATGAAGGCCTTTAGCAAATTCGTCGTCCCGGATGATGTGATAGAAGTCGTTTATACACTGCCATAATTCTTTAGTAATATGTTCCTGAACACTTCGGGCATTTTCTCTTGCCTGCGTTACTATATTGAAAACAGAGTTGGGATTATCTTTGTCGAGTACAACATATTTCAATACTCCCCTTGTGTTATCGCTGATAGCATCTATTTTATCCTCTTTCAGATAGGTGAATATTTTTAGTACCGGCTTCCATGAAAACTCATGAATATCATCCTGTGATGATGCATAATTTATCTTAAGCATCCTCAGTATACCATCGCTTCTTTCCATATAGCGGCTCATCCAGTATAAACTTTCGGCTACTCTGCTTAGCATGTAATGTGTAGGTTTGGTTTTGTTATACGTGTTTTTTGCTATCAGCCGTTAGCAAATTAAAGTGTGATAAGTTTACTCCTGATAGCTGACAGCTGATAGTAATATGTGTTTTACATCAGCACCCAGGTATCCTTACTTCCACCACCTTGTGAAGAATTAACCACCAGTGATCCTTCCCGCAAAGCAACGCGTGTTAATCCTCCGGGAACAATCTCTATACCATCAGGGCCGCACAATGCGTAAGGCCTGAGGTCTATACGGCGTGGCTGCATTTTTCCATTCATGTAACAGGGAGCGGAAGATAGGTTAATAATAGGTTGCGCAATAAATTGCCGCGGATCTTTTATTATCTCTTCTTTGTAAGTTGCTATTTCTTCTCCGGTAGCTATATGACCCATCAGCATACCATATCCACCGCTTTCATTTGTTTTTTTGATAACCATTTTATCCATGTTGGAAAAAACATGCTCTCTTTCTTCCACATTCTCTAATTTGTAGGTAGGAACATTTTTGAGTATGGGATCTTCGTTCAGGTAATATTTTATCATGGCAGGTACATAGGTATAGATAGCTTTATCATCTGCCACTCCATTTCCGGTAGCATTTACTATAGCAACATTTCCTTTCCTGTAGGCACTCATCAATCCGGCAACACCCAGCAGACTATTAGCATTAAACACCAGCGGGTCAAGAAATTCATCATCCACTCTTCTGTAAATAACATCTACCTGCTGCAGCCCCTGGGTTGTTTTCATGAATACTTTATGATTTTCTACCACAAGGTCTCTGCCTTCAACCAGTTCAACTCCCATGAGGCGTGCCAGGGTGCTGTGTTCAAAGTAAGCTGAATTATAAACACCCGGCGTTAATAAAACAATGGTTGGATTGGCCGTTTGCCGGGGTGATAACGATACCAGGTTTTTATGCAAAATAGTTGGATATTCCATAACGGTGCGTACGTTATTTTTGGGCAACAGGTCGGGAAACAATCGCTTGGTTATTTCACGATTCTCCAGCATATAACTTACCCCGCTTGGCGTACGCAGGTTATCTTCCAGTATATAAAACGATCCGTCGCTGTCTCTGATGAGGTCAATGCCGGCGATATGTACATAAATATCATACGGAACAGGAAAGCCATGCATCTCCCTCAAAAAATGCGGACAACTATAAATTATGCCGGTAGGCACTACACCATCTTTCAAAATAAATTGCTCGTTATATACATCTTTAAGGAAAAGATTCAGCGCCTTAAGCCTTTGCTTTATTCCGGTTTCAATAAACTGCCATTCTTCCGCCGTAATAATTCTGGGAATAATATCAAAAGGAAATATCTTTTCTATGCCCTCACCACTACTATACACCGTGAAGGTAATACCCTGGCTCATAAACAGCCGCTTTGCCTGATCTTCTTTTTTATTTAATTCCGCAACACTTAGCTGCTGCAGAAAATCTACCACATTACGGTATTGATTACGAACGGAAGCCTGTTCATACATTTCGTCCCACGTATTATGATCAGTGTGATAAGAACTTAACAATTCATTAGTTTGCATACAACATTTTTTTGAATGAAGTTCTATGGCTGTATCGTTGAGAAAATCCTTTTCAAATATAACAAAACGCCGTTTAGTTCCTGTAGATTTTTAGTTTACGTATATCTTTACTTTTAAATGATCATTATGAAGACGATAGCTATGATACCGGCACGTTATGCTGCTTCACGCTTTCCGGCTAAACTGATGCAACCGCTCGGAGATAAACCGGTTATCCGGCATACTTATGATAATACGGTTGCAACGGGATTATTTGATTCAGTAATTGTGGTAACGGATAGCGATGTTATTTATGATGAAATAGTATCTCACGGCGGACTGGCAAAGAGGAGTATCCGTCAACATGAAAGTGGCAGCGACCGTATAGCTGAGGCCGTTGCCGGTATGGATGTTGATATCATTGTAAATGTACAGGGTGATGAACCTTTTGTACAAAGAAACCCGCTTGAGAAATTATTAGCGGTTTTTAAAGAAGAGCAGGCCGGCCAGGTTCAGGTAGCTTCTTTAATGCAGGTATTAAAAGAAGAGCGGTTGATTCAGGATCCGAATTATGTAAAAGTTGTTGTAGATAAAAATATGAATGCGCTGTTATTCAGCAGAAGTGTCATTCCATATCCACGCAATAATGAAATTCCGGTAGTTTATTATGAACACATTGGTGTGTACGCTTTTCGTAAAAAAGCCTTGCTGGATTTTACAGGCTGGCCAATAACGCCGCTGGAAGCTGCTGAAAAAATTGAATGTCTTCGGTATCTCGAAAACGGTATTCTGTTAAAAATGGTGGTAACCGATTATATGGGTGTTGAAATTGATACTCCAGAAGACCTTCAAAGAGCTGCATTGCTATTGTAACCGCGTGTTAATCTTGCAAAGCGTTTTTTTGAACCAGGGAGGTACAGTGGATTAGTATTAAGATAACACCGTGTTCCTCCCTGTCGCCCTGCCCCGTGGTTCAAAAAAGCTTGTGTAAGCACGAGCTGCACTCTTTTGGACTATATTAGATTTATTCCTTACTTTTCATATTTAAATTTATTTACATTAAATCATAACATTCTTGCCATGAACAATCCATTATGGGGAATTGACCTTGGAGGTACAAAAATAGAAGGTGTAATACTCAACTCCATTGATAATACCGAAACAATTGTCAGAACCCGTGTTGATACCGAAGCAAGCCAGGGATACGAGCACGTTATAGGGCAGATAGATAAATTAGTGGAAGAAATGAAAAAACAATCAGGTCTTCAGCCACAAACCATCGGTTTTGGTACACCCGGAGTTTTAGATCCGGTGCTGCAAAAAATGAAAAATTGCAATACAACAAGCCTTAACGGAATGCCTTTAAAAAAAGATGTGGAGGAAAAATTAAAATTGCCCATTGTTCTGGCTAATGATGCCAACTGCTTTGCCCTGGCAGAAACCCAATGGGGAATAGTAAAAGAAAAAGGCCTTCCGGGAAAAGTGGTTTTCGGAATAATTATGGGCACCGGCGTTGGCGGAGGCCTGGTATTCGATGGTAAAATATGGAGTGGCTTTCATGGAATTGCAGGCGAATGGGGACATAATTTCCTGGATGAATCAGGCGGTCCCTGTTATTGCGGTAAAACCGGTTGCGTGGAAACCGTTATCTCCGGCCCTGCCCTGGAAAGATACTACGCCGGTATTACCGGAAACAAAATCAGGTTAAAGGAGATTGTTTCAAGATATTTGCAACAATCCGATGACGCTGCCTCAAAAACTATTGAACGGCTTTGTTATTTTTTTGGAAAAGGGGTTGCCTCTGTTATTAACCTCCTTGATCCTGATGCTATAATTATCGGAGGGGGTGTTGGAAATATTGATGCTATTTATACGGAAGGGATTGCATCATTACAAAATTTTATTTTTAATAACCGTGCCGATACACCTGTTCTTAAACCCTCTCTGGGTGATAGTGCAGGCGTATTCGGTGCCGCAGCATTGGTGGGATAAGTTATCATCCTAAATAAGCATTATTACATCTTATCAGTGATCAGCCATAATGCCTGATCTGTTTCCCCTGATAGCTGACTGCTGATAGCTGATAGCAATTTCTGGTCAGTTCCTATCTTTGACACCATTTTAATAAAATTAACACTATGAAGTTTCGCAATTTTAAAATGGTGGACTACGTGATATACGGGCGTGGCAGTTTTAACCAGCTGGATGAAATAATTGCTCCGCAACGAAAAGGAATGACCCCCATGGTTTTTCTGGTAGATCATTTTTTTGAAGGAAAAGAGTTGGCTTCAAGGGTTCCACTTCGCTCAAAAGACAAAATTATTTTTGCAGATGTTACCTATGAACCTAAAACAACCTACGTTGATTTGCTGGCACATCAGTTAAAAGAAGAATTCGGAATAGTAAGCGGCATCATTGGTATTGGTGGCGGTTCAACAATGGACCTGGCAAAGGCGGTATCCCTGATGATGACCAATCCGGGCAGTTCGTCAGATTACCAGGGTTGGGATCTTGTAAAAATTCCGGGTGTTTACAAAGCCGGCATTCCTACTTTAAGCGGAACGGGCGCCGAAGTTTCACGCACCACAGTGCTAACCGGCCCAACGCGGAAGCTTGGAATGAACTCAGATTTTACTCCCTTCGACCAGATAGTTCTTGATCCGGCGCTGACAAATAATGCGCCTGCTAACCAGCGCTTTTATACTGGGATGGATTGTTACATACATTGCATTGAAAGCCTTCAGGGCACTTATTTAAATGAATTCAGTAAAAGTTACGGGGAAAAAGCGTTGCAATTATGCCGGGAGATTTACGTTGAAAAAGATGATTGGAATAATGACTGTGATGATAAGCTGATGATGGCTTCTTACGCAGGCGGTATGAGTATCGCTTACTCCCAGGTTGGGGTAGCCCATGCCGTTAGTTACGGCCTTAGTTACCTGCTTGGAACAAAACATGGCATTGGTAATTGTATCGTCTTCGATAAATTAGAAGAATATTATCCTGCAGCAGTACAGGAATTCAAATACATGGTACAAAAGAATAACATAGAAATTCCGCAAGGTATCTGCAAAGAATTAAGCGATGAAGAATTTAATAAAATGATCGATGTTTCGTTAGGTATGAAACCACTTTGGGAAAATGCTTTGGGAAAAGATTGGGAATCCGTCATAACAAGAGAAAAATTAAGAGCTTTGTATGAAAGATTGTAGACCTGTTTTTAAGTTATCCGGGAGCTTGAAGGGTGTTAATTTAAATTATTATGCATAGTCGCAACAGATATATCCATTATCTAGGTTTTGATACGTTGTTTGGCACTCCTAAAACAAAGAAGGCACCTCATATTATGCCTGTATCTATCACACAACGCGAGGATGCAGGCTCTGTCAAAGTTGTGGTAAACGATTATACAGCCAATACAATTGAAAAATTCAGGTTACATAATGTTGAAGAAAGCTACCGTTTTAAAGATAATGACCATGTAAGCTGGATTAATATTGATGGCTTAAGAAAAGATGATGTAGAAGGGATTTGTAATACTTACGGAATTCATCCCTTGATTGCAGAAGATATCCTGAGCCTGAATCAGCGCCCTAAAATGGACGAGGTAGAAGGCGTAATGTACTGCCTGCTGCATATGTTGTATTTTAATGGAACCACCTGCAGCGTAGAACAGGAACAGATCAGTATTGTGTTCGGTAAAAATTTCGTGATCTCTTTTCAGGAAGATGCAAGAAGGGATGCGTTTAATCCCATTCGTGATAAACTTATTACCAACAATAGCAAACTACGCCAGCGTGGCTCAGACTATCTATGCTACTCCATGATAGATATGATAGTTGACAATTACTTTGTTGTAATGGAGAAATTAGGAGAACGGATTGAATGGTTAGAAGACGTAGTTATAAAAGTTAGTACAGATCGTTCCCTTTCCAGAATAAACCAGGTGAGAAAAGAATTGAATATCCTTAAAAGAAATATTGTTCCTGTACGGGAAATAATTAATGGGTTTATGCGCAGCGAAAGCGAACTGCTGGAAGATCGTACTATTAAATACTTCAAAGATGTATACGATCATATTGTTCAGGCCTTTGATATAACGGAAAGCTATAGGGACATGATGATGAACTTGCAGGATCTTTATATCAACAATGTAAATCTGAGGATGAACCAGGTAATGAAGGTAATGGCAATTGTTACCTGTTTAATGGCGCCTGCAACAGTAATTGGTGGAATATTTGGTATGAACTTCGAAACCATTCCTTACCTGCATACGCGTTATGGATTTTTTATTGCAGTGGCGCTGATGCTGGCCATTCCTATCTGGATGCTTCGGGAATTCAAACGCAAAGGCTGGTTTTAATATTGGTCGGGAAAAATTTATAGACCTATGCACAATTTTGATTAGAGCGCCCTAAGAGGTGCTTTACTTTTATATTCTGCCGGCTGTTCGGAAATATGTAATTGATAAAACATGTCCTCCATTCTTTCCCATCCATTTTTTTCATAAACGATCTGGGCGATATAATTATCATTGGCAGTTTGAAGCAACAGCCATCCTGCTCCGGATTCTTTTCCAAAAAGTTTTGCTTCATCCAGTAACATTCTTCCAATTCCGTGTTTACGCTGTGTTTCTTTTACATATACATCATTCAGTAGCCATGTTTTTTGTAAGCTTACAGAAGAGAAAAGCGGATAAAACTGAATGAACCCAACAATTTCATCATCTTTTATAGCAATGATAATAACCGATTCGTGTTGACTTAATCTTTCATACAAAAAATCACTGCATGCTTTAACATCCGACTCCTGCCGGTAAAAAAGACGATATAAATTAAACAGCGATGACAATTGCTCAATGTCATTAAGGCCGGCTTTTCTTATTTCAATCATTATGTAAGTATATGTATGATATGTAATTTACTAAAAGCTATCAACAATTTTCTTTATTTAAACCCTGCTACGAACTTAAAGGATATTATAGCCTGCCAATAATCAAAGCTATATCTTTACTACTGTTTTTTTAAAAATGGGAACCGTACTACAGGGTTCGCCATACATGACACTTTTAGCTACAGGCCTTAATAATTTAGTTATTTCGAAATATGCAAATTCTCCGATAGGTAATTGTCCACAACCTTTGACAACAATCCTTTTATCAACATAGTTTTCAAGATTAATAGTAGCAAGGTTTCTTAAGAACAACGTTTTGTGCAGGAAAGCCTCATCTCCCTGAACCACTTCCTTTGCATAAGGTTGTATGCTAGCCGCCAGTAACATATAAGCCCACACCGGAATAATGGCATCAGCAGAACACATCACTGCTACGAATTTATCCTTATAAATAGAAAAATCAAAGTTTTTTAGGGCTTCCCGAAAATCTTTTTCTTTTAATATCAAACCCATGAACAAATATCCTTTAAGGTCGAAAGCAGCCGTTTCTCCCAAAGGATAATATTTTTCCAGATCAATCTCAATTAACGAACTTTCGGCTACTTTATTTATTATAAGCTCACTCATTTTAATGTTTTTATGTTCTGCAAAATTACGCTTCTATTCTATAACCACAGAGGGAAAGCCGGAGGTTAAGAAAAGGTTACACAAAGAGATGCCTCTGTGTAACCTTTTCTTAACCTCCGGCTTTCCCTCTGTGGTTATAGAATGTTCGGACTCAAATTTATAAAAACTGTGCCCTGTTATCTTTTACTTCAGCCGCTTTTTTCAGTGCTTCTAAAGATCTGTAGCCACTCATGGATTTCATCTGCATCAGCATACTTGTGCGCTGCTGTTCAATATTACCATTAACATTTGGTTTAGCGCTAAGGTTTCTGGATTTAATAACAAAAACACCACCATTTCCTACAATCGGTGGTGTTACTTTTCCTTTCCATTCCTTACTGAAAGTAGCTCCAATTACTTTTGCTTCCTGACCCACATTTGGAATCACAGGGGATGAGAAACCAATGCTATCTGCAGTCTGTACATGAGTAGCAGTAGCGCTGGCAGCGGCTTCTAATGTAGTAGCAGTTCCTATCTTTTTAATTATTTGTTCAGCCTTTTTTTTGTTCCGTACAATAAATTCAATTTGCGGCCTGGCTCTGGCGATACTCATATTCCCCTCTTTATTAATTTCCGTTAACATTGCCACCACCCACTTATCTCCCATATCATACGGTTCGGATACCTCTCCTTTACTGGCTTCATATATCCATTTAACTAAAGAACGGTTACTGCCAAGACCGGTTACCATATTATCTGTAGGCTTAATTTCGCTGGCTAGTAATTTATTATATTTCTTAGCAGCGGCATTATCATCAAAACTTTTTGCAGTGCGGCTTTCTCCTGCAAACTGATTAGCAAGTCCTGAAGCGGTATTCTGCGTTTCCTGGCTGGCTGAAATGTTCCTCGACATATACGCCACTTTGTACGCAGGCTCAAAGTTGGTCTGGTCAAGTATTTCAATATAATGATAACCAAATTGTGTTTTTACCTTTTTACGCTCGCCCTTTTTACCATCAAACAAAATAAATTTTCCAAATTCCTGGTCAAAAGCATCTTTGTTCTGAATTTGGGAAGAGGAAAATTTCATAACACCATTATCCTGGCTGCTTGCGGCTTTATCCGTTGAAACTTCCTGCATCATCTTGTCGAAATCTGCTCCATTATTGATTGCAGTAATTACGCTATCAATTCTTTTTTCGGCTATACTATCAGGTAACAAACGTTGACCGCTGCGATCTACTGTTCCTATTAATATATGACGCGCCTTTACACTATCAGGTAATGTTTTCTTATCCAGCATTTTTGCCATTGTATAATTAGATGCATCAAGGTATGGACCATATACTTCTCCGTCAGCAAGGGTCTGAATGGTATCTGCATGCGGAACTTTCATGGCGCTTTTTAAAACGTACCCTTCAAAATTGGGAACTTCTGAACCATTGCGCACCAGGAATACTGGAACTTCCTGTGTTGTTTTAAATGCTTCTTTCAGATTTGACAATTGGGTGTAAACTGCCTGGCTGTCTGCCTGGTTTGGTGCAGCATTGAAAATTACATATGATATACTTCTTGATGTAGTTTGCTTGTATTCATCGGCATGCTGGCTAACATAATCGCTTATTTCGTCGTCAGTAACTTTTACAGAACTGTCTGAAATTGTGGAATAAGGAACATTAACATAAGATATTGAAGCAATGGTACTATTATCTGCATTTAATTTTTCCAGCATCCATTTAGGAACATAAGATGTGTTTCCTAATAATGCGGTATACCTTTCTTTTAACCGGTTGTTTATTAATGCCGGTAAATAAGCATCTTCAAATTGCTGGGCAACCTGGCTATTTTTTTGTTTACGCAGATTTGCGATAGCCTGCCTTGCTGCATTGGCATCATATTCTCCTGTTTGCTGATTCATAAACTGCCGCTTAAGATCTTCCGGAGGGTTTTTACCAAATAAAATATCACTTAATTCTTTAGGGCTGACATCAAGACCCAGGTCTTTATATTCTTTTTGCAATACATTGTCTTCTATATACTGGTTCCAAACCTGTTCCTGAATATTTTGTTGCATCATCTCGTTTACAGGATATCCACTTGCCTTATATTGATCCTCCATATTCTTTTTCTTTTTCTCAAATCCTATATAATCAACCTTTTCTCCGTTAATAATCCCTACGGTTGTTGAATTTGAACTGAACATTCCACGACCTCCTTTTCCTACAAAAGCATCCATCAATAAAAATCCCATTAAACTGAGGGCAATAACTCCAAATACGAGCCAGGCTGCTTTTTCCCTAATTTGCTGAATGATCGACATTATGACTGTTTTAAATACCGTTATTAATATTAATAAAAAAGAGGGCAAAAATAAGGGAAAAAAAATTACTAACAAATTGTGGAAAACTGTTAAAACATATATCCATAAAGACTTTAAGAACTTCCTTAAAACTTATGATCACTTTGCTTACAATAATTAACCTTTAACCAAACCTTTAATTTATCCGCGTGAAACCTATATTAACATGGGTTTTTTAAATATTACCAAAAAATGTTAGTAAAGCCGGTTTAACATAACTGATTATTGTGGGTAATATGAAAATAAATAATTTTTCAGTCTAAGGTTTAGTGTGTATGCTTAATAAGTTAACACTTATCCTAACTATCCGCATAAATTCTTATACATAATTTTTTCCCTGTTCTCTTTTAATTCACAGGTGTGGAGAAACGCTTAAAAGTCGCAACCTTCTTAGGTTTTAAACTGTTAGTTATTTGGGAATAAATGTGGATAAACAATACTAATTTACTTTACCAATAACATTTTAAATTATTTTTCCACTAATTCACAGTCCTAATAGTAATAGCTATTTTGATAATTTTAAAGATATATTATTAAATACTATGGCCTTTATTAACAATTCAATGGCGTTCGAAAATATTGAAAAAGCAGGTTATCTGAATATTGAAGTTGATCCTACACTTGATCTGTTTTTTGAAATTGAAAAATTAAAGAAAGATAAAAACGCTGTTATACTCGCTCACTATTATCAGGAGCCGGATATTCAAGATGTAGCGGATTATATTGGAGACAGTCTAGGTCTTGCTCAGCAGGCCCAAAGCACAACTGCTGATATTATAGTTTTTGCCGGTGTACATTTTATGGCAGAAACGGCAAAAATTCTTAATCCTTCAAAAAAAGTTTTGTTACCCGATTTGAAAGCGGGCTGTTCTTTATCAGATTCAGCTCCGCCGGCATTATTCAAAATATTTAAAGATAAATACCCTGATCACCTGGTTATTTCTTATATAAATTGTTCGGCAGGTATAAAAGCTTTGAGCGATATTATTTGCACATCATCAAATGCGCAGAAGATTGTTGAAAGCCTTCCTTTAGATCAGCCGATCATCTTTGCTCCGGATAAAAATCTTGGTTCTTATATTAACCGGCAAACAGGTAGAAATATGTTACTATGGAATGGTGCCTGTATGGTTCATGAAATATTCAGCCTTGAAAAAATTATCAGATTAAAGATCAGGCACCCTCAAGCAAAGGTAGTAGCCCATCCTGAATGCGAAGAAGCAGTATTACACATTGCTGACTTTATTGGATCTACCACTCAGTTATTAAAGTATACCGAAAAAAGCGAAGTCAATGAATTTATAGTGGTAACGGAAACAGGTATTTTGCACCAGATGCAAAAGAATTCACCTTACAAGACTTTTATTCCTGCCCCACCTAATAACAGTTGTGCGTGCAATGATTGCCCGCATATGAAATTAAATACTTTAGAAAAAATATATTTGTGTCTTGAATATGAACAGCCCGAGCTTTTAATGGAAGAATATATACGGCTCCTGGCAAAGAAACCTATAGATAGAATGTTGGCAATCAGCAAACAATATGGTTTATAAGTATTTGGTTTTACCAGAGTGCATTCTTTATTTTCTTGCTTTATAGATATTATTAATTTTAGATGATTTTTCTCAACACGTCATTAATTCCCATTATCAGGCTGTGAAGTATTAAAGTTAAGAGTATGCCATACCTGATAGGTGGAAATTAATAAATGGATTAAAGAATATAATTGTAAATCATTACAAGTAACCATTTTATAACTTTATTGTACTACAATAAGCAAATAATGTTATAAGTATCCGCAATAATAAGTCGCAAAAATTTACTTTTATTTCTTATAATTGTAATAATGTATAATATTTCTTATACATTATTGTTTGGTTAAAGTACTAGTGTCTCGAAACTTCTCAATATCCTGGAAAAATTTTCTTATAAAATTCTATTTGCCCAACCGTTTAGGGTTTTAGTAAATATTTGTTGATATTTACTATTGTAGAATTAAGATTAATCCTAAACATAGCGAAAGTAAGGTTTTGTAATATGAAAGCGTTGATGTTATAATGAAGCAATTTAGTAATATTACCACTATCAGATAATTTATGGATAAACAATTAACTTCAAAACCTTTTCGCATCTGGATTGCAGATGATGATTTTGAAGATTTTCAATTAATAAAAAAAACTTTTCAGGAAAATAAACAGAACGTACTGCTATCGCATGTTGAAGATGGTCAGTATCTTATTGATATTTTAAAAGCACAAAGCAAAAATAATAAGTTTGGAGACCTTCCTAACCTCATTTTATTAGATTTAAACATGCCTCGAAAAGATGGACTGGAAGTACTTAGGGAAATAAAGGAGAATAAAATTATCTGTAAGATTCCGATAATTATTTTTACTACCTCTAAGACGCCTAAGGATATTGAAAAAGCTTATGAACTGGGTGCAAGCTGTTATGTTTCGAAACCTCAGACTGGAGATGAATGGATTAATACCTTAGGTAATTTGGGCCGTTTTTGGATTGAGTGTGTTAAAGTAGCTATTTAATATTTTTAATAAATGTTTATTATATTTATACCGATTGCTCCATAAACAATAATGTAAATGCTTTCATTTCCAGGATAGTTTTACATTACCCTTAAACTGAATTTTATTATCTAATAATATATGTATTTAAGTTTTTAGATTTTATGCTAAGACCTATAATATATATTTCAGAGTTCACTTAATAATATTAATCAGTTTCTTATTATTAATGAATGTTTTGGGGAAATTATTTCCCATTATAATTCTGGTACCTGAGTTTCAATCAATGTATTCCGTTGTAAAAATAAATGGTATATAAATAGTATATATATACTATTATCACCTGGATTAAGTAATTACAAACTTTAAATTTTCATTTACAATAACCCATGAAAGAACATGACTTAGTATGCTTTTCACATTTACGTTGGAATTTTGTATTTCAAAGACCTCAGCATTTATTAACAAGGTTTTCCAAAGAGCGCAGGGTTTTTTATATTGAAGAACCATTTTTTTTTGATGGAGATGATTATAATAGAGAAACTATTATACAGGAAAATCTTTCAGTGTTGGTGCCTCATCTTAGACATGGCGGTACCCAAGAAGAAATAATCTTAAGACTCGAAGAACTGTATAAACGTTTTTTTATAGAGCATAATATTGAAAAATATATTTTTTGGTACTATACCCCTATGTCGCTTGAAACAACTAATTCATTCAAACCGGAGTTGGTTGTTTATGATTGTATGGACGAATTATCTGCATTTAAATTTGCTCCTCTTTCATTGAAGGAAAATGAAGATAAATTGTTTGAGAAAGCAGACTTGGTTTTTACGGGAGGAAACAGTTTATTTGAGGCCAAGAAACACCGTCATCAACAGATTTTTTCCTTTCCAAGCAGTATTGATAAAGATCATTTTAAACAAGCAAGAAATTATTCCTCAGAGCCTTTAGATCAAGCATCAATTCCACATCCCAGGATAGGTTTTTATGGCGTAATCGACGAGCGGATGAATCTTGATCTTGTTGGTAAAGTTGCAGTAGATAAGCCTGACTGGCATTTTATAATAATAGGGCCTGTAGTTAAAATTGATTTAGCAACCTTACCAAGATATGATAACATTCATTATCTGGGTAATAAGTCTTATGTGGAGCTTCCTTCATATCTTTCCGGATGGGATATAGCTATGATTCCTTTTGCTTTAAATGAATCTACGCGTTTTATTAGTCCTACTAAAACACCTGAATACCTTGCAGCAGGTAAGCCGGTAATTTCTTCATCTATTCAGGATGTAGTTAATCCTTATGGAAAAAATGGACTTGTTTATTTAGCAGATACTCCTGAAGCCTTTATTGCAGCCGCATCTTCAGAATTGGAAACAGTTGACAAATTACCATGGTTATTAAAAGTAGATAGCTTTCTTGCAGATATCTCATGGGATCATACCTGGAATCAAATGATGCAGCTTATTAATAGAAAACTTGAAGATAAAGAACAGGAAAAATTAATTAATAATTTAAATTTAAAGGAGTACGTCTATGTTTGATTATTTAATCGTAGGGGCCGGTTTTGCTGGTTGCGTTTTGGCAGAAAGATTAGCATCCAGAGCAGGGAAAAAGGTATTGTTAATTGATAAAAGGAATCATATCGGTGGAAATGCCTTTGATTATTACAATAAAGATGGCATTTTAATTCACAAGTATGGTCCTCATATCTTTCATACTAATTCTAAAGAGGTTTTTGATTATTTGGGTCAGTATACCAACTGGAGGTCTTATGAACACAGAGTACTGGCAAGTGTTGACGGTCAATTGGTACCTATTCCCATAAACCTGAATACGATTAATAAATTATATGGATTAAACTTAAGTTCCTCTCAGGTTGAAGACTTTTTTGATTCAAGAGCCGAAAAAATTGAAAGGGTTAAAACTTCTGAAGATGTAGTGGTTGGTAAAGTTGGAAGAGAATTATATGAAAAGTTTTTCAAAGGATACACTAAAAAACAATGGGATCTAGATCCGTCTGAATTGGACGCCTCAGTAACAGCTAGAGTTCCAACGAGGATTAATAAGGATGACCGCTATTTTACAGATACTTACCAGGCAATGCCAGCTGATGGATATACAAAAATGTTTGAAAGAATGCTTGCCCATCCCGGAATAAAAGTAATGCTTCAAACTGATTACAAAGAAGTTATAGATTCTATACCGTATAAACAGATGATTTATACCGGACCTATAGATAGTTATTTCGACTATTGCTATGGTAAATTACCTTATCGTTCACTCGAGTTTAAATTTGAAACCATAGATTCAGAGGCTTACCAGCCAACCGGAACCGTTAATTATCCAAATGAACAGGCATATACCAGGATTACGGATTTTAAATACCTTACAGGTCAAAAGCATCCTAAAACTACCATAGTTTATGAGTATCCAAAGGCGGATGGAGATCCGTATTACCCGATACCTCGTCCTGAAAATGCTGAGACTTATCGAAAATATCAGCAATTGGCAGCACAGATGGACAATACCTTTTTTGTAGGACGTCTAGCTACATATAAATATTATAACATGGACCAGGTAGTTGCTCAGGCACTAACTTTATTCAAGAAGTTGGTAGTAAGAGCTAATGAGGCTTATATAAACGGTAGTGCTCCTTCACTTCCTGTTTTAAAATCAACTTCCAGTATTGCTAAACCGGCAAACGGCCTCAATGGACTTAGTTCCTAAATTTATATAATTAAGATAAAAAGCCACCCATATAGAGGTGGCTTAATTATTTTGCCATGTTCAAGTTATATCATTAGGAGCGCAACCGTGATTTTTAACAAGTTAATTGACTGATTTTCATAATGTTATCTTCCCATATAAACCATTAGTATTTGTATATCACTTGGATTTACACCACTTATTCTACTAGCCTGCCCCAGTGTTCGCGGCCTGATCTTTTTAAATTTTTGCAATGCTTCATTTGAGATAGCATTTATCTTATCGTAATTAAAATTGTCCGGTATCAAAAGTTCTTCCAGTTGTCCCATTCTTTTTACCAAGTCTTTTTCTTTATCTATATAAATTTCATATTTAATTTGAATTTCTGCCTGCTGTAGCGTTTCTATACTGAAAGTTTTTAGTAATGTGTTCAGCGGTTCAATTTCGTTCATCAGTGATATAATATCAATGTTTGGACGAAGCAGTAGTTGAACGGCTTTTTGTTTCTGAGTTAGTGGAGTTGAACCACGAGATAATAAAAATGAAGCTGAGTTTTCAGTTTCTATGTAGAAAGCAGATAAGATTTTATGTATTTTTTCCACGTCATCCTTTTTAGCAACAACTTTTTCCATCCTTTCCTGAGAAGCCAGTCCTAGTTTATAACTTATTTCTGTAAGTCTCAGGTCAGCGTTATCCTGACGTAACAGCGTTCTAAATTCCGCCCTTGAAGTAAACATCCGGTAAGGTTCGTCTGTGCCTTTGCTAATAAGGTCATCAATAAGTACACCTATGTATGCTTCGCTTCGTTTTAAAATTAATGGCTCTGAATTTATTATCCGTTGATGGGCGTTTATTCCTGCTATTATACCCTGGCATGCTGCTTCTTCATAGCCGGTAGTACCGTTGATCTGGCCTGCAAAAAAGAGGTTGTCAATTAATTTTGTTTCAAGTGAATGCTTTAATTGAGTAGGTGGAAAGAAATCATATTCTATTGCATATCCGGGTCTGAAAAACCGGCAATTTTCAAATCCGGGTACAAGGCGAAGGGCTTTATATTGAACTTCTTCAGGCAAAGAGGTAGAAAATCCATTTACATAAACTTCTACTGTATTCCATCCTTCCGGCTCTACAAATAACTGATGCCGGTCTCTTTCTGCAAAGCGATTTATTTTATCTTCTATGCTGGGGCAATATCTTGGGCCAATTCCTTCTATTCTTCCCTGGTACATAGGACTCCTATCGAAGCCTGTTTTAAGAATGTCATGTACCTGTTGATTTGTGTAAGTGATCCAGCAGCTTTTCTGTTTTATGCTAGGCTTAGGGCCCAGATACGAAAATCCTACAATATCTTGATCTCCAATTTGTTCTTCCATTTTGCTGTAATCCAAGCTTCTTCCATCAACACGTGGGGGTGTTCCGGTTTTGAGGCGGTCGCTTTCAAAGCCCAGTTCTACTAATTGTTCTGTAATTCCTATAGAAGCTTTTTCGGCAACCCTGCCTCCGCCGAATTTCTTTTCCCCGATATGAATGATACCATTTAAGAATGTGCCACTTGTTATGATTACAGCTTTTGAATAGATGGAATTACCTAAACCCGTGATAACGCCACTGGCAATATTGTTTTTTATTATTAAAGAACTGACGGTATCCTGGTAAAAGTCAATGTTTGTGGTAGATTCCAGCATTTCACGCCATTTCAATGAAAAAAGCGTCCTGTCACTTTGAGCTCGTGGACTCCACATTGCAGGTCCTTTAGACCTGTTTAACATCCTGAATTGAATCATACTTGCGTCTGTAACAATTCCTGAATAACCGCCTAATGCATCTATTTCCCTTACTATCTGACCTTTTGCAATTCCACCCATTGCAGGATTGCAACTCATTTGAGCTATGGTTTGAAGGTTCATAGTTATTAAAAGCACTTTGGAGCCCAAATTTGCTGCTGCTGCTGCGGCCTCACATCCTGCATGCCCCGCCCCTACTACTATCACATCGTATTTTGGAAACATTAAATTATTTTGGAAGCAAATTTACATACTTCTGTGAGGAAGCGAAAGCATATTATTATGTTTCACGTGGAACACTACGGTTTTCATCAATTGTTATCATTTTTTAAAAGTATATCTTAAAGCATTCAAAGAACCTTGATTAATATTTTATAAAGAAAATATAATATAGATGAGCCAAAATCTGGTTTCACGTGGAACAATAGCTATTTAAATAAACTTAAATAGTAGTCTTCTTTACGCCGCATTAAGATTTTGTCTTTTTTTGTTTTGTCTTTATAACCACATAAATGAAGAGCTCCATGAAACATAACCCTACGCAATTCAATATAGAAAGCTTCATTTAGTTGTCTTGCATTTTCTTTTACCCTGTCTACACTAATATATATTTCTCCTATAATGTTAAATGTTTCTGAAGAAAGGTCAAAAGTGAGGATATCTGTAAAGTAATCATGCTGTAAAAAAGTATTATTCATTTCAAGCAAGTAAGCATCGGAACAAAATATATACTTTAATGTATCAAATTTTTTTGTTTCCAGCTTGAAAAGCTCCACTATAGAAAGTTTAAGCTCTTTTCGTTTGATGAAAGTAAAAGGCTTAACAAGGAAATAAAATTGTACATTATGATTGCTGTGGTTTGCCATCATTTCCAAAAATCGTAAAACATATTGAGTAATCAAGACTAGATTTGAAAGTTATCAACTGAATAATATGAGTTTAATGAATTGTACATGAAAAGGCTATCTGAGGTTAAATTGGGCACATCAGCTGTTATCATTTCTTTTGAACAGAATGATGTTTTTTTAAAACTGATGGAAATGGGTTGTATACCAGGAGAAATCGTTAAGGTTGAACAGGTAGCTCCTTTAGGCGACCCGATTGCTATAACAGTTTCAGGTTATAATCTTAGCTTAAGGCTTGACGAAGCTAAAAATATTTTTGTTGAAGAAATACATTAATACACTATTCTTTATAAACTTAGTATATGCATGTCGGTTTGTATTTTGGTTCATTTAATCCTGTTCATACCGGTCATTGCATAATAGCAAATCATCTTATAAATGTTACTTCTCTTAAACAAGTTTGGTTTGTAGTTTCTCCACAGAATCCTTTAAAATCGTCTGCAAGCTTGTTAAATGAATACCACCGGTTGCACATGGTTCAAATGGCTATTGAAGGTGAATTTTCTTTAAAAGCAAGTGATATAGAATTCCAATTACCCAGGCCCTCTTACACTATAGATACGCTCACTTACCTCCAAGAAAAACATTCAAACTATAGTTTTTCAATAATAATGGGAAGCGATAGCTTTCAAAATTTAAAAAAATGGAAGAATTACCAGTTATTGATCAGCCGGTTCAAAATTTATATTTACCTGCGCCCTGGCTTTGAAGTGGAAAATGTGAACAGTGCGAATATCGAATTAGTAGATGCCCCCCTGCTTCAAATCTCGTCTACCCATGTCCGTGAAAATATCCGTAATAAAAAGTCAATTCGGTTTCTGGTACCGGATAAGGTTAAGGAAGAAATTGAGCGAAACAGTTATTATAAGTAGAAAATAAATAATTAATGCCAAACTATATCAATTGTTCCTGTTCTTTTTTAGGCAACGAACGAACGACAAGTTTATAAGAATCATCTATTATTTCTTTTATAAGTTGATTTGGAATAGTTGCGTTTACTGTAACAGTGTTCCAAAGTTTTTTATTCATGTGATAGCCTGGTTGAATGTATTCATACTGTTCTCTTAATTCTATTGCCCGCGCCGGATCGCACTTGGCATTGAATTTCAATAACGCTTCATTTAATGTTAGCAGTAAAAAGATTTTATCTTTAACCTTAAATACCAGTGTGTCATTACCAAAAGGAAAGCTTTCAGTAACCAGCTTTTTCTTAAAGCAGTATTCCCGAATAGATTCTGCATCCATATCTTAAAATTTATAAGCAAATAATATCTTTAAAATAATAACTGCTAATGATCTGACCTAATGAAAATAATTTGTTTGTAAGCAATATATCTTCAAAACATGAAAATTAATTTTCATAGCGAAAATAAAAACAATTGCCAGTTACTTTTAACAGGATCACTACATTTGATATAAATGAACCTAAAAACAATTTAAGGTGAAAATAAGATTTGCAGATAATATAATGATACAAATAATTACAGATGTTTATTGATTTAACTCCATATAAAATAGCTATAATATAATGGATACCTTAAAAACACTATAATAGTAAGTTACAACCAGATGATATTGCTTCGCCATATTCCATTTCTAAAAGCAGTGTTCTGGCACAGCATAACCGCCTTTGGGGGCCCTCAAGGCCATTTTGGTATGATGCTAAAAACCTTTGTTAATCAACGCAGAGACATAACCGAAACCGAATTACTTGACTACAATGCGTTTTGTAACCTCATGCCCGGTGCCTCCTCTACACAAATGCTTACCCTGATTGGCTACAAAAGAGGTGGTGTTTGGCTGGCCGTAATTACACTTCTTATCTGGATTCTTCCGGCATGCCTGTTAATGGGTGGATTTTCTTTTTTAATGGATTATATGGATCAAAGAACACTTAAAAGTGATGTTTTTAAATTCAGATAATAATGCTTGTTAGCATAGCAGCTTCCTATCTCTTATTTAAGGCACCCTGGGTTTTTCCTTTATTGATGTTGGTTGGCGGTTTTGTTACAAATCTTAGCAGTAAACGAATTCGGCAAACAGAGGATAAACCGCGAGTAATAAAATGGGGCAACATATGGCTGTTTGCTATTATTTTTATTATAGCGGGCCTGCTTAGTGAAATGGCCCGTAAAAATGATTGGCCCAACCGGAGGCCACTCAATTTATTTGAAAACACTTATCGTTTCGGAAGCCTTGTTTTTGGTGGGGGACAAGTATTAATTCCCCTTATGTATGAACAGTTTGTAGTAAGACCAGAATCAGAAAGAATAGTGCGGATAAATCCTAATGTAGTTAAAATAAACAGGAATGATTTTTATACCGGTGCAGGGATTGTTCGTGCAATACCGGGGCCTGTTTTTTCAATAGCGTCCTTTACGGGTGGAATGGCAATGAAAGATTGGGGTCCTTATATGCAATTAACCGGTTGTATCATTGGTTCTGTAGCTATTTTTTTGCCCAGCGCATTACTTGTACTTTTTTTCTTTCCCATATGGCATAATATAAAAAAATATGCAACGGTTTATAGAGCGCTCGAAGGAATTAATGCAGTAGTTGTTGGAATCATGTTTGCCGCTACGTTTTATATGATGAGAGATATTTCAATTCTTGAAGTTAAAATAAGCAGTATTTTAAATATTATAATCATTGCCGGAACATGGGCTTTTATTTCTTTCACAAAATTTCCATCTCCTGTAATTGTTTTTATATGTTTATTTCTAGGATGGATTTTTTAAACTGGTTTCCTAATTAAAGCAAAAGCAGTAATCATGGATCTTTTGATAAAAGAGCAGCTATTTATTGTGGCCGGAGCCAGCAGCGGATTTGGCAAAGCAATAGCCGAAGCACTGGCTACAGAAGGTGCACAAATTATTGCGGTAGCAAGAAGAGCGGACAAACTGGAAACGTTATCAGATAGATATCCGGGTCGGATTGAAATTGCATCCTGTGATATCACCGAACCGGGATCAATGGATATAATTGTAAAAAAAATTGCCGGACGTCAATTGCACGGCATTCTCGTTAATGCAGGAGGTCCACCTGCAATGAGTGCTTTGGAAACAAAACTGACTGACTGGGATAACGCATACAAAACATTATTACGCTGGAAAATTAATATGTTGCAACACCTGTTACCAGCGATGATAGAGAAAAAATATGGCCGTGTTGTCTTTATAGAAAGTGCTTCGGTAAAACAGCCAGTAGAGAACCTGGTTTTAAGTAATGCGCTTCGGCTGGCAGTAGTAGGATATGCAAAAACTGTTAGTCAGGAAATTTCTTCTCTTGGAGTAACACTTAACGTGCTGGCTCCCAGCTATCATAAAACGGCTGCAATGGACAGAATATATATAAAGAAACAGGAACAAACAGGCATTTCTATTAAGAAAGCCACCCAACAGTTTATAAATCAAACAAGTGTTGGTTTTATTGGAGATGCTGCTGATTTTGCCTCATTGGCCATTTGGTTGCTATCGCCTCATAGCCGGTATATCACCGGTCAAACTATTAGTGTTGATGGAGGAGTTATAAAAGGAGTGATGGGCTAATTTACCAATCGCATAAGAAAGCCGCCATTAAGGCAGCTTTTTCCAATTTTTTTTATACTACTCCGCTTCTGCAACTACTTCTCTTACTTCAGGAATCATTCTTTTCATCATACCCTCTATCCCGGCTTTTAACGTTATCATGGAGGAAGGGCATCCGGAGCAGGAACCCTGCAACATTAGATTTACAACCCCTTCATTATAACTTTTAAACTGAATAGCGCCGCCATCCATTTCAACTGCAGGTTTAACATAATTTTCAAGCAGCTCTTTTATGCGCTTTACAACATCATCATCATCCGCAGCAATTATATTTCCATCAGTTTGTAATACAGTTATTTCTTCTTCATTTACAACTTCTTTACCTTCTTCCAGATATTCCTTTAAAAAAGACCTGATCGCGGGAATAACATCCTGCCAGTCAGTATCGATTATTTTTGTAAGCGTAACAAAATTACTGGCAATAAAAACGCTTTTTATGAAGGGAAATCCAAATAATTCATTTGCTAATGGGGATGGTTTGGCACTTTCTACATCCGGAAAATCAATGCTTTTTCCTGGATATAATAATTTATTGGCAACAAATTTCATTGTTTCCGGATTTGGAGTCATTTCAGTGTAAATACTTATAACCGGATTACCTGTCTTAATCATAACACAATTTATTTATACAAAAATAACAAAATATCATGGCTGCTTGTTATAAATCTGGAAGAATTCATTGTCCTTCATTCTTAACAGGGCAATCATTTGAATTTTTACAAAGTGCAAAATTTAAAAAATGAGCGGTAAGTATGCAGATAACTGCCGGGATCAAAAACCATAGTTGCCGGTCGTGCCAGGTTTGTTTGGCGCAAAGCAGTAAAATGCCTGCTATAAAAATCAAGATCGGTAAAATACTATGATGATGTTTATTGAAACCATTATACAACGCAAAGCATCCTATCACAAAAGCCAGAAATATCATAAAGTTTTCAAACATCACATTTTCAATGATGTTGATACCAAAAATGGGCAGGCTTGATATTAAAAGAGGTAATATAGCACAGTGGATAGCACAGGCAAAAGAAGAAGTAACACCCAGGGCATCCCAGTTAATTTTAAATTTCATGAAAGGTAAATGTACAACATCTGCAACTTTGTTGCAACTAAACTTGCTTAACGTAAAGTAAAAATTGTGAAAACCAACGTTGGTAGTAACTTTATCAGATATTAATGATCTTTATGAAAAATAGGCGGATTTTTTATATAATGTTTTTTGTGGTGCTTATTGGCGCATTTATTTTTGTGTTAACTAAAATTATTCCAGGATTCGGAGATGTAAAACTTCCTGTTCTTAGTTATGTTAAGCCGTTCAGTTTCACCGACCAGGACGGAAATAGTATCAGTGAGAAAGATACAAATGGTAAAGTGTATGTAGCGGAATACTTTTTTACAACATGTAAGGGCATTTGTCCTAAAATGAATACTAATATGAAAAAAATCCATGAAGTATTCAACAAGGAAAATAATTTCCTTATAATGTCGCATACAGTAGATCCGGATGTGGATAAGGTAGGAAGATTAAAAAGATATGCTGATTCATTGGGAATCAGCGCACAAAACTGGCATTTTCTTACAGGAAGAAAAGATAGCTTGTATTATGCAGCCCGCGTCAGCTATTTACTGGATGATCCCCGGAATAATAATGAAAAGATTGAACAGCAGTTTCTTCATACACAGTTTTTAGCCTTAGTAGATAAAAAAGGAAGGGTTAGAAAAATTTACGACTCCTTAAAAAAGGATGAAATTGAAGAATTAACAGCTGATATAAACAAACTTTTGCAGGAGAACATGAGTAATAAAAATTTATAAAACCCGGTAATAACAATCCGGTTATTGAAACGTTATTATTGATAATGGAAAAGGAAATTAATGATATTTTAAAGCGTAATCAGTTAAGTATCACCGGAAGCCGAACTAAGATCCTTGAATTGTTCCTCTCTAAAAATGATGCTTTGGCCCATGGAGATATTGAAAAGAAGGCAGGGGAAAAGTTCGACAGGGTAACCGTATACCGAACGCTGCAATCTTTTCTTGATAAAGGCATCATACATAGTATTCCCACATCTGATAATTCTGTTAGATATGCTTTATGTAAAAATGATTGTACAGAAGGTCATCATCATGATAATCACATTCATTTTGTGTGTAAAAATTGCGGGGTTACCAAATGCCTGGACGAAGTGCTTATTCCCAAAATAGTGCTTCCTAAAGGTTTTAAGGCACAACAGATTGAAATGGTAGTTAGCGGAAGGTGCAAGGACTGCAAATAGAATTAAATCAAACCTGCAATTATTGTTAAGCATTAATTTGAAGCACAAAATGGTTGATTAACCAAAACATTTCTTGTTGCCGCTTGAACAAAAATAAAGCCCCGATGTAGACACACCGGGACTTTTGGTTAAGGCTCTGATTAGTAGCTATATTAATAAGAAAATTTTCCTGATTCACAAATATACTATCTGCATATTATACTTACAACTAAAGGAGTAATCCTTTTTTGTTTAATATTCAACAAGTAGTACCTCTTCAAGCTCTTTCTGAACAAATAGCATTAAAGATTCAATATGTTTTGCTGAAAGATCAAACTTCAGACCTGCCGATTCATAAAGTTCCGGTAATGTTCTGGTTCCACCTAATGACAGGGCTCTGGTGTAATTGTCCAAAGCCGTTTCTTTGTTCTCCTTAAATTGTTTCCACATGCCGATTGCACCTAATTGAGCTATTCCGTATTCAATATAGTAGAAGGGCACTTCAAACAGGTGAAGTTGCCGCTGCCATGAAAACCGGCGATATTCATCTAATCCACTCCAGTCAATCGCAGATGAACTGAATTCATTTAAAATCTCCATCCACCGATCACTTCTTTCTGCCAGAGAATGAGTTGGATTTTCATATACCCAGTGCTGGAATTTATCTATAATGGCTATCCATGGAAAGATAGTAATTACTCTTTCCAGCTGGTGTTCTTTAGCTCTCTGAAGCTCTTCATCTTTGCTAAAAAAAGTATTCCAGTAATCCATGCTGAAAAGTTCCATTGCCATGCTGGCAACTTCTGCTATTTCCATTGGATACTCTTTGAAAGAACTTAATTCAAGAGGATGGGCTAAAAATGAATGAACTGCATGTCCACCCTCATGCACCATTGTAGTTACATCATGCATCTGGCCTGCGGCATTCATAAATATAAATGGTGCGCCACTTTCTGCTAACGGGCAATTATAGCCACCGGGGGCTTTACCCTTACGGCTTTCAAGATCAAGATGTCCTATTGTTTTCATCTTTTTCAAACAGTCTCCAAAAAAGGGCCGTAACTGATTAAAACAATTTATTGACTTTTCAATTAGTTCTTCACTATTATTGAATGGGCTCAAAGGTGTAATTCCATCGGCTTCGGCTTCAGTATCCCATGGCCTTAAAGTGTCTAGTTGTAGTTTTTTCCGTTTGTTTTGATAAATAATATCTACCAATGGAAGTACATGCCGTTTTACTGCTTCATGAAACTTAAAACAATCTTCCTTGGAGTAGTCGAATCTACCCATTTCAACGAACTTATAATCGCGGTAGTTTTCAAAACCTGCATTTAAGGCTACCTGGTGGCGTTTTTGAATCAGTTGTGAGTACATTTCATTAAGAGCGTCCTTATCCTTTAACCTTCGCTCCTGTATTTTTATATAAACTTCTTCACGTAAAGTACGGTCGTGACTTTCAAGAAATTTTGAAGCCTGTTGTAAGGTATACTCCCGTCCATTGACTTCCACTGTCATTTTTCCGGAAATAACACCATAATGCTGAGCCAAAACACTTAACTCCGACTGAATAGAAATGTTTTTTTCGCGAAACAATTCAATATTCTTTTTTACTGAACGCAGGTAGGTAAAGTATTTTTTTTGATCCAATTCGGCTGTAAAAGGAGATTCTATTAATTTTTTATTCAACTTATCAGCATAGGGCTGAATATGCGGTTGAATTTCCATTACAAAAAATGTAAAAGATTCCTCCAAAGCCTTATTTTCAGTATCACAAGTCATTCTAATTTGCCTCCAGCAAGCATCTTCACTAATTACAGCCTCTAATTCACTGCTATCTTTCAACCAGTGTTCCAGGTCTTCTTTAGAATTGATAACTCTTTCAAGTAACTCTTTTAAATAAGGCTCTAAATGAGCCCAGTCTTTCAGCTGAAAATCACTGGGTACAAAATGCCTTTCAAGTTTTTCGATTTCTGCACTATAGTCCATAATATTCAAATTTCTATTATGTATTTAAAATTCCTGTTGACGGATTATTTTCTCTTTACTAAACCGGTTCTGTTGTTTCATCAGTAACTTCCTCTTTTGTAGTGCTTCCTTCTTCTATGGCTTCATTTTTTAAAGCGCCATCTTCTTCCGGAATATCTTCATTTGAAGTCTCCGATATTTTAAATGCTACTTTGCCCTTAAGCAATTCATACCATTTAACCATTTTTTTCATATCACTGATATACACTCTTTCAAAATCCATATCAGGATAAACCGCTTGAAAATAGCTCTTCACAGCTTTTGAATCCTTTGAACCAGGTACTTCTTCCGTGCTTTGCTCCATTGTGTTAAATAGCTCTACCAGGTTAATGTTTTCCTTTACGGTGTAAACCTCGATACTTTCCAGATGCGAAAAATTATGTACCCGGCTGGCAACAAATTTAGTGCTGTTATCATCCAGCGAACGTACAATGGCGCCGTCTGTTTTACTACTGAGTAATTCATATAAGCCTGTCATGCCGGTAATGGCAACTATTTTATTATATTCCATACTTTAATCAAAATTTAAGGATATGCAAGATAACTTACAGAATCGGATGATTTTATGGATTACGGGATTTTTTTATTGAAAGTTGTACTTCTATAAAAATATTTAACAATGGATACAGCTGAATTTACTTTTTCTCTAAAATATTTGAGTAATTTTTCGGCTTATAATATAAACATAAAAAAGTGCTGTTAAAAACAGCAACAAACAGTCATCAAAAAATAAAAGATGCAACTATGATAGATTCGATAATAAAGCAAAGAAGAACCATTAAACCTGCACAGATGAACGGAAAAGTTATCCCTGATGATAAAATCCATCAATTGCTGGAGCTTGCCGACTGGGCG
>CAXSIE010000004.1:26794-35082 GCA_964237295.1 uncultured Flavihumibacter sp.
CTACTCATGGCCGTACAGAACCCTGGCGTTTTATTGTTTACTCCGGTGATAACATGAAACAATTTTGCAGGGAGCATGCACGGTTGTATAAGGAAAATACCACCGAAGACAAATTTAAAGAAGCCAGTTATAATAATCTAGTGCATGCATCCGATGGTGCTTCCCACTTGATTGTTGCTTACATGAAAAGGGGAAGCAATCCGAATATTCCCGAAATAGAAGAAATTGCCTCTGTTTCTGCCGCTATTCAGAACTTGCTTTTAGGAGCTACAGATCAAGGTTTTGCCGGATTTTGGAGTACATCGGGAATGGTTCACAAAGATGCATTGAAGGATTACCTGGAATTACAGGAGGAAGATAAAATACTGGGATTTTTATTTTTTGGTTTTACAGATGATCCTTTAAAAGAAGGAAAACGGGGAATTCAACTTTCGGAAAAGATTAAATGGATTAAATAATTAAATCAGGTGTTAACAACCCTCACAGGTCAGGGTTAAGATTATGACAGTTATTTTCAATCCTGAAGCAAGCACTATCAGGTGTTTATGTTGATAATCATATTTCAACCGTAGATTTGACTGAAATTAACCGTTATAAATGTATAAGTCATAATATTATTATTCCAGAACTATTGTAGACTGAGCAGATTAAACAAGTTCCCTTGAATGAATGGATACTAATTGAGCAACTGAAGCAAAGAGACGAGGCAGCCTTCAAAACGGTAGTAAAAACCTGGCAGAATATGGTTTTTAATACTGTTTTGGGTATTGTTCAAAATGCGGAAGATGCGGAGGATGTTTCCCAGGAAGTGTTTGTTCAGGTATATGAATCCATATCATCTTTTAAAGGAGAATCAAAATTCTCTACCTGGCTTTACAGGATAGCAATTACAAAGGGTATGGATCATATTCGTAAGAAAAAGCGAAAAAAAAGGTTTGCCTTTATTCAAAGCCTTTTTGGTGTAAACAATGAAATGCTCCTGGATCCGCCCGATTTTCACCATCCCGGAGTGAGTTTGGATAATAAAGAGCGTGCAACAGTTTTATTTAAAGCCATAGATAAACTGCCCAAAAACCAAAAAATTGCCTTTACCTTACATAAAATAGAGGGATTAAGTTACCAGCAAGTAAGCGTGATCATGAAATTGTCTTTATCTTCAGTTGAGTCGCTGTTACACAGGGCAAAAAACAATTTAAAGAAGAATTTGGAAGATTATTATGAGAATCGTGAGTGATTACACAAGTTTTATAATTTATTCACGTCCAAATATTGAATTATGAATAAAAGTGACATTCAAAAGGAGGTTCAGGCAACAATACAAAGCATAGAGGGCTTGGTAACTGCGTCGCCGGGACCCTTCTTTTTTACGCGTGTTCAGGCGTGCCTGAACAAAGTAGAAAGAAATGTATGGGAAAGGGCAAGTTCTTATATTGCTCGTCCTACAGTAGCAATAGCAATGGTTAGCTTTATTATTTTAATGAATACAGTGGCAGTTTTAGAGCACAAAAAATCTTCCAGTCTTTCTTCAGATCAAACCGATCAATCTGTTTACGATGAATTTAACGTTGCTGTCAATACTTTTTATGATTATGAAATTAAGGAGCCCTGATGCGTAGCGTTTTAAATAACAAGGTGCTCCTGTTTATTGTTGCCATCTTGCTTTTGGCCAATATAGTTATGCTTTTCTATTTTTTATGGATAAGGGAGCCAAACAGACGAAGCTCCCACGGAGATCGCCCTAGATCACCTATTACTGAATTCCTCCAAATTGAAATTGGGTTTAATAAGGATCAGATGGCAGCATTTGATAAAACACGACAGCGGCACCGTCAAACAATGAAGCCCCTGGTTGAAGATGTTAAAGCAGCGAAGGTTCAATTTTATGGATTTTTAAAGAATCCCGCAGTTAGTGACGCTGTTTTAAATGATGCAGTTGCTGCAATTGGGGAGAAGCAAAAACTTTTAGACATGCAGACCTTCCTGAATTTTAAAGAAATAAGAACCTTGTGCTCTGCCCAGCAGCAGCCGAAATACGACTCTCTTATTGTAAACGAAATAAGTAAGATGTGGTTTCCTTCATGGAAAGGAAATGGTCACCTGCAAAAAGATAGTTCCAGATCAATTCCTTAAGCTTTTAGAAAAATTTTGGTTAAAGAATGCTGTTCATGGTTTATTTTCAACTAATATTTAACTATTAAGAATGAAAATTAAAACCGGTTTACTTAGCATGACCATGGTTGCTGCATTTATAACTGCAGATGCACAAGCGCTGATGCAACGTCCTACAATTGAAGAACGAACAAAAAGAATAGTTGATACGATTACCACCGTATTAAAACTAGACCAGGCACAGCAAACACAGGCGCTGACTACTTTTATGGAATATTATAAAGAAAGCGACAAACTACGTGAAGCAGTGCAGGCAGGAACACTTCCTGAAAAGGAACAATTTAAAAAATTAACTACCGACAGGGATGAAAAATTAAAAAAATTTTTAAATCCTGATCAGTTAAAAAAATTTAAAGAGGATATAGAGCCGGTTATAAGCAATCGTAAGTTCAGCGCAAATAATCAGCAAAAAATCTAATAGAAGTAATGAAACGGATGGATGGTATTATTTGTTTTAATTTTTTTAATGGCAAAGTTTTTTAAACAGTTATCGTCTAATCTTCATATTTGTTCACAAAATTTAAAAATTAAAAAAATGAAAATTAAAATCGGCTTATTATGTATCATGATGCTTACCGGTGTAATAATGGCAAATGCCCAGGGTGGAGGACAAGGTGGTGGAGGAATGCGGCGTACGCCTGAAGAACGCTCAAAAAGAATTGTAGATACACTTACTACGTTATTCAAATTGGATCAGGATCATCAAACCCAGGCTACTACGGTTTTTGTTGATTATTATAAATCAATGACTTCTATGGGTCAAGGTGCAAGCCCTGAAGACAGACAAAAAATGACAAGTGACCGTGACGACAAGTTGAAAAAAGTTTTAGGTGATGACCAGTTTAAGAAATTCAAAGATGAAATAGAACCAGCTATGCGTCCACGCAGACCAGGTGGTGGTGGAAATAATTAAAGTAAAAAAGCCCCGGAATTTACCGGGGCTTTTTATTGCCATAGATATTCATGATATGCTATCAGCCGTCAGGAGGAAACATATCGCATTGATCTGCTGATAGCAATTATAAGTGATTCCATGCTTAACCTAATACTGCAACAATCAATCAGGATATTATTAATTAAAGGATTTTGTTGTTAGGCCGGGCCTGTAACATGTAACATATTCAACAATCAATCAGGTTTTGCCGGTATGTTAACTATTAAGAAAGCTGCCTATCGGCCGACTAACTTTTCTAAAGGTTTATTTGGTTGATTACAGCGTTAATTCTTGTAACAATTGTATCATGACTGGTATAGCCATTTGCAATCAGATGGAATTTCGATTCTGTAATCTGTATAAGAACACAGGGGTACCCGGTTATCTTTAGCTGTTTAATTAAGGCGAATTCATGATAAGCTTTTTTCCTGTATTCTTTACTATGTAACTTGTTGTAAAATTCCTTTTCAGGAATGTTGTATTGAAGCACAAGATGGCGATAGGCTTCATCATCGCATAAATCCCTTCCCTCAACATGCAGTGCATACTGAAGGTCTGTTGCAAATTCCACCTGGTTATCCGGCAGGTATTCTTTAAAAATGCACAGGGCAACGGCAGGCTTTTCAGAATTCGGATACCAGTCACTATCCGAAGGATTTTTAATATGCCATAAATAATCATCTCCGAATATAACGCCGGTAACGGCTTCTACATTTTTATAGTTTTCCAGCATATATTTAGCTGTTACACTGATGTGTACAGGGTTTTGAGGCAGGATCATTCCTCCTGATAATACTTCAAATTCAAAAAAACCGCTAAAATCTTCCTTGATTTTTTTAATAACCGCACTAAATCCAAAGCACCAATTGCAATAGGCATCATAACAATAAATAATAGTCATTTCAAAGTTTTTTATTTGCTCAAAACTTAAAAATAAGCGGAGTAAATATAACAGGTATAAACGCATCCAACACTTAATGTATCATGTATAGCAAGTGATTCATTCACCGCATATGTATAAGTTTGAATTATTAACACCTTCTAGGTGTTAATGTCTATTGCTTCATTAATTAAATGGCTTTAACAATATTTTGCTTTTTAATAAGTTTTCCACTTCTTATAATATTAATATCAAAAAAACCACACGTTCTATGAAAGCTATTACTACTTTCTTTACCGGAAAGATTTACTTACTATTTGCGTTGTTTCTGTTAACAGGAATTATGGCTAACGCTCAGCTGAAAATCGGTACTAACCCAACCACTATTCAGAAGTCATCCATCCTGGAATTAGAAAGTAGCCGCCAGGGTTTACTCTTGCCAAGATTAACGGATACAGCAGCAATAAACCTTTTATTGCCTCCGGATGGAATGATCATTTACCTGGTACCTGACAATAGTCTTCGTGTAAGAAGTAACGGCTACTGGAAAAAGATTGCCGATGCCGGTGCTGCAAGTTCTAACTGGACTATAACCGGAAACTCGGGAACCGACTCCACCCTTAATTTTATGGGTACGATTGATGGCAAGCCGTTGACAATCAGAACTAATAGTCAACCCCGCTTAATAGTAGGGAGTAATGGAAATGTGGGTATAGGTACTACAACGCCTAGTGCGAAGTTTGAAGTAAATGGTACTGTAAAATTCGATTCTCTTGCATTTGATTCAACACAAGTTACAGTATTGGTTCTCGCTGCGGATGGTTCTGTTTTGAAAAGAAATATTTCTTCGGCGGTTTTTGCCAATTCAATCAGGGCCATTAACGGTATACAGGCTCAGACGTTAAGTCTTAAAGCAACTACCAGCCTTGCCAACGATTCTATACGGGTTGTAAACACCGGAGCTGATAGTACCATATCTCTTGTTATGCCGGTACAGGATGGTTCTTCTGTAACCAAACCTTATGGATTTTTAACACTGGCAGATTGGAAAAGAATAAGTACAACCGTTAACGTTATTACTATTGGCGCTGTTGGAGCTACTTCAAATGTAAACGGTGCTACCATCGCAACAACAAATGATTCAACCCGCACGATTACCCTCACACCCGCGGATGGTGCTAATCCTGGTCTGTTAACAGCAATTGCGCAAACGATAGGAGGCGATAAAACATTCAATGGCAACATTGTTTCCAATGGTACCCTTACATTAAATAACGTTGCTACAAATAGCGTTTTGGATTCCGTGTTAGTGATCAGCAACGGACTGATTCAGAAAAGACAGGTGAATACATCTGCTTTTAGCGGAGCGATCAGAAGCATTAATGGCAACAGGGATTCGCTGCAGACATTCGCCTTCAGAAATTCCGGTACCGATTTAACCGTAAGTACCAACACAACCGACTCTGTACTTCTGAATGTTCCTGATGCGGGAACGGGAGCAAGAGGTGTTGTAACTACTACTGCACAAACATTTGGGGGAACCAAGCATTTTGCAGATTCCTTAGCCGCCGGGAAAGCCTTACTGGTTGGTAATGTTTCCGGTGGTAATGCCAATTCAACCGTTCAGGTATCGGGATCAATGTCTATGTCAATAATAACAGTTACAGGGGCAACCACTTTAGATGTCTCGCACAATACTGTTTTAGGCAATACTACCAGTGGTCCCATTACTATTACATTGCCCTCACCAACTAATATAGCCGGCCGAATTTATACAATAAAGAAGATTGGAACCGGAGATATTGATAATGCACTTACTATTGCCCCAAACGGTGGAACTATTGATGGTGGCACCAACTTCATTATCTACAACGATTACACTTTTGTTACACTACAAACAGATGGCACTAATTGGTATATTATCAAGAAGTAACGCCTTCCTGTAGTTCAATTAGAAATTATGCATAATGCCAAATGGTTATTTTCAGGAATACTATTGTTATTAATAAGCACAGGTGTTTTTTCCCAACAGTTAAAATTGGGAAAAAATCCTTATGTAGTGACTAAATCGGCGGTTTTAGAGCTTGAGTCATCGAACCAGGGGTTGCTGTTTCCCAGAGTTGCCGATACTTTGTTGATAAATGCGCTGGCCCCACCTGATGGCATGGTGATCTTTCACATTCCCACATTGCAATTATTATTGCGAACAGGTGGAAATTGGAAACCGTTAACGGTTTCTTCTGCTTTAAATAGCTTTTGGTCTACTACCGGAAACGGAGGAACAACAGCCTCAAATTTTTTAGGCACAACGGACTTGCACCATTTATACTTCAAGACCAATGGCGTTCAAAGCATGTTGCTGGATAGTGCCGGCAATGTAGCAATCGGTGCATCGCCTTTGTTTACAGCTGGTGTTAACCGTGAAAAATTATTGGTTGATATCGGAGGCAATATTACAACCCCTGCTACTTCATATAATGTAATCAGTGGGAAAGGATATATTAATAACTACCTGCAATTCAACATTCAAAACCGGTCACCCGATGTATCTGCAAGTTCAGATGTGGTTGCCAGTAATAATACCGCCGATGAAAATACCAACTTTATTGATATGGGTATAAATTCAAGCGGAAACACAAGTACAGGGGTATTAGGCGGTAACAATACCGCTTATTTGTATAGCACTGGAGGAGATTTTTCTATTGGAAATGGAATAACCTCTAAAAACCTGCTGTTTTTTACGGGAGGTACTCTTGCAACAAATGAAAGGATGCGCATTGATGGAAATGGAAAAGTTGGGATCGGCCTGACACCTCTATTACCTACAGCTTTTTTACATTTGAAAGCCGGATCTGCCGCTGCTACTACTGCACCGTTAAAGTTTACTACCGGCCCTTTAATGACTACAGGTGAGGCAGGGGCAATGGAATTTTTGACAGATAAATTTTATGGTACGATAACTACTTCGGCAGCAAGAAAAGAGTTTACATTTAATGATGCCGCTTTAACGTCAGGCCGTGTTCCCTTTACAACTACAAACGGAAGGCTGATCGACAACGCCTCCATGACTTATGCAAGCTCAAGACTATCTACATACCTGACATTGCCGGCGGGTACAGCCACTGTAGCTCCCTTGTTACTGACATCCGGAACGATCTTAACCGCACCGGCTTCCGGTGCTATTGAATATAACGGAACACATTTTTACGGTACTGTGGGTTTAAATCGTTATCAGTTAGACCAACAGGCAGGAACCATTTATACCGCCAGCAATGGAATAGCACTTGTTGGCAACGACTTTCGCAATACATTGTTTACAGGTGTTGCCGGAGATCAAACTGTAACGGCGGGCATCGCTTCCGGAAATTCATTAATTCTGTCTTCAACCAGCTATTCAACAAAGGGTAAAATTCTTTTTGGAACATCAGGTTATAACGAAGCAACTAACCGGCTGGGATTAGGTAATAGTATCCCAACAGAAGTGTTGGACGTTACAGGTAACCTAAAATTCAGCGGAGCGCTGATGCCCAATAATCTTCCCGGTACGGCGGGTTACTTTTTAGCCTCTTCAGGTGCAGGCACTGCCCCCGTCTGGAATGTATTCGATACTACCAGTATTACCGGATTTTCTCAGAAAGTAAGATCACTTTTTTCCGCCACCCTTCCTATCACTGATTCAAATGGGGTGATTGGAATAACAAAGGCAACAGCATCTACAAATGGTTACCTGAGCAGCGCAGATTGGAATACTTTCAACAGCAAAGCCGGTTCATATACCAGTGGCGACCTTACTGAAACCGGATCATCTATCTTAACGATCACAGGAGGAAGCAATGCAGTTTTAGGTAGTGGAACCACTCTAATGGTTAAACAGGCTACCGGTTCTCAAAACGGTTTTCTGACCAGTGCAGACTGGACCGCTTTTAATGGCAAACAAACTGCTTTAACATTTGGCAACGTTACCGGATCAGACTTTTCCATTACAGGAGGCACAAATGCAATAATAGGTTCGGGACTTTCCTTAACTATGGCAACTGTAAATACCAACACCGGTTCTTTTGGAGATGCTACCCATTCGGCTAATTTCACAGTCAATGGAAAAGGACTGATTACAGCCGCTGGAAGCAGTTTAATTGCTTTTCCTGTTACCAGCGTCAATACTTTAACAGGTGCTGTTTCACTGGGCATTTCCAATATGAACGATGCTACGATAACTACCCCCAGCAACAACCAGGTATTGCAATACAATGGAACAAAATGGGTGAACACCACGCCATCTTATATCTCAAGCGCCATTACTTCTTT